>CAJXKR010000138.1 GCA_913055815.1 uncultured Desulfohalobiaceae bacterium
GGTTGCGTCGGACCCGGATTCGGGGAAGTCGGTCCGACTGACAACTATCACCATCTAAGCGGGATGGCCAAATGGATACTGATGCTATGTATGCTGCTGGGGCGTCTGGAAATATACTCCGTACTGGTACTGCTTTTACCCGGCTTTTGGTCCAATTGAGGTGATCGTTCCCGGATTTACTGTGCAATGTTCACAGTTTAAACCACGGTTTCAAATCTAAAGAGTTCGAAGTCTTATTGCCAAAACAAGATGTTATGATATAAAGGCTCGAGCAGAATCAAGGACAACCTAAAATCCGTGATTTCAGAGGATTAGATTGGAATTTTTGGCTACCAGTTCAATCATTCGAGGATAAAAATTTTCAAGTATTGCTCAAACAAAGTTTGACGCAAACAAATGTTATTGCTAGAAAGAGTCTTGTCCCAAAATTTTACTAGGAGGTGATTTTAGTGCCAGGAATTATCTTGAATGAAAACGACAATTTTGACATTGCTCTGCGCAAATTCAAAAAACAGTGCGAACAGTCCGGAATCTATTCGGAGATAAAGAACAGGCAGTATTACGAAAAGCCTAGCGAACAGAGGAAAAAGAAAGAAGCGGCAGCCAAAAAGAGGCTCATGAAAAAATTGCGCAAGTCATCCAAATAAAAGCTAGCAGTGTATTCGCTACAGCAACTTGCTTGCTCATATATAATACAGGCGGGGTGTTTATTGATTTTTATGCACCCCTGCGCACCTGTATGGACTCACCCAGCTATTTTCCGGTTTTCCTATCATGGAAGAGACAGGAGTAAAAGACACTTCTTTACATCCTGCTTACCAAGCGAATAATTACATCCTTACTCCGCACCCTACTTAGACTAGTTCCCGTCCGTAAATTCTTAATTTTCGGATACGGAAATAGCATGTTTTCAATTCGGAAATTAGATTTTTTTTCGTTTGACAAGGAAATCAAGAAATTATGAGGAGGCGTATCTTAATACGTCGACGAATAATTTTGAAGATTGACGAAGTCAAACTTCAATCTGGCAATTTCCGGATGAAAACTAGACTAACGCAATTCATCAGGAATCCTTGCTACTGGCAAGGGCTCTATTTTGTGCAGATTTTTGCGGTGCAGATCCCTGTACAGGGCAAGTACTTGCCTTTCCCTGGGGCTAAGGTGGGTTTCCTCTTGTCTTGCATTGTCAAATCGCATTGCCCATTCCAGTTCCGGGTAGGTTGCACCCAATTGTTCCTCGTCGCTCCTGTTATCCAGCCACAGGCCGTCGGTGGGCTTGGCATACAATATCTCCGGCAGGATGTCCAAACATCCCCCTACATCATAGACTTCCGATTTTAGAAGATCCGCTATAGGAGCTATATCCACTCCCCCGTCCCCGTACTTGGTAAAAAATCCCACCCCGAAATCTTCCACCTTGTTGCCGGTTCCGGTTACCAACATCTTGTTATGGGTTGCATATGCGTACAGTGTGGTCATCCTGAGGCGGGACCTGGTATTGGCCATAGTGAGGTCATCCTGAATTTCCAAGGGATAAGTATCTTCCAGGGCTTGAAACACAGGGGTGAGATCTATAGTCACTCCTTCCACCCTTGCATAGTTTTGTTCCAGCCAATCAATGTGCCTCAAAGCCTGGGACTTTTGGTCCTCTAACTGGTAAATAGGCATATTCAAGGCAATAACCCGTTTACCGGTTTTGGCGCACAGAGTGGAAGTAACCGCGGAATCTATTCCACCGGAAATACCCACAACAAAACCATTCATACCGGAACTGCAGCAATATTCGGCAAGCCAATCCACTATAAAGTCGATCACTTTTCCTGTCTGCATGGTTTATTCGTTCCTCGTTTTCTGGTTCGCCGTTCTTTGGTTTTATGGTTTTAGGGTTTTAAAGTGTTAGAGTTTTCTCGCTACTTCGTAGTCGAGATTGCCCTCGCTACTTCGTAGTCGAGATGCACAATTGTTAGGCTTTTAGGGATTCCACGTTCACCTTTCACGGTTAACCCTTGAACAAAACATACCCAATTTACTGTTTCCTACAACTCCACAGCGACAGCTCGATATCATACCACCCTGATGGCTTGGATCTGCACCAATCACCAATTCTCTAATTCTCTAATTTTCACTGCACTAATTGCTTTCAGGTTTGAGCTTCCCACTTCCTCTGTCTTCTGTCCCCTGTCACAGTATACAGTCTATGGTCTTGCCAGGTTTGAGATCGTAAACTTGATCCTTGACCTGGACCTGTACTTGTTCCGCTCCACCCTTCAATGCCTCGATCCTTATCCTTTTGGCCCTTATTTCCACATCCAGCCAATGTCCGCGGTAGCGAAGATGGAATCTCACTTCACTCAGTTCCTCGGGAAATGCGGGATTGAACCTCAAGATATTCCCTCTGGCTTCCAGTCCGGTATAAGCGCGTTGTACAATATCCACGCACCCGGCCATGGCACCGAGGTGAATGCCCTCGGCGGTAGTACCGCCCTGTATATCGGAAATATCTGTCTTCAGGGCTTCCTCGAACAATTGCCAGGAATGTCCCCTGTCACGTCTTGTTGCCACCCAGGAATGCACAAGATAACTGAGAGAAGAACCGTTGGAAGTACGTTCCAAGTAATAGTCAATATTCTTGGGAATAATGTCGTGTTTGAAAGTATATCCAAGCTGGGAGAACAACTGTTCCAGATGTTCAGCACTGAAGAGATAAAAAAGCATCAGGGCATCTGCCTGTTTGGAGGCTTTGTAATAATTGGGGCTATCTCCTTCCGCCTCCAGGATTCGATCCAGTCTCTGAATATTCCCGTACTTTTGCTTGTATCCCTCCCAATCGAATTCCTGCAAATCCTCGTAACCCTCGAACTGGCTAATTATCCCGTCTCCGTGGAAAACCACCTTCATTTTTGTGCTAATTTCCTTCCAGCGCTCTATTTCAGCCTTGCGAACATCCAATCTTTCGCAGAGCTGATCCCACTCCTCCCTGGGAAGGATATCCGCCAACTCCAGGGCCCGGTTCATAAGAAATACCACCATGACATTGGTGTAGGAGTTATTGTTGATTCCGGGCCTCTTGGCGTCAGGATATCCGTCGTGATACTCGTCCGGTCCCATCACCCCGTGGATCTCAAATCGCCCGGAATCTTCGTTATAGATAGTGATGCTGGCGAAAAACCTGGCTATCTCCAGGATCATTTCCGCCCCGTAAAAGGACAGGAACTCGAAATCCCCGCTAATCTGGCAATACTGCCAGATATTGTAAACAATAGCCAAGTTAACGTGCCTCTGCAAATGGGAATGATCCGGATTCCAACGCCCGGATTTGGGATTCAAGTGAAGTTCCTGGGTCTCTTCCCTTCCATTACTTCCGCTCTGCCAAGGATACATTGCACCTTTGAATCCCTTGTTTGCAGCCATGCGTCTGGCCTGGCCCAATCTGCGGTAGCGGTACATAAGCAGGGATTGGGTAATTTGCGGGGCACGATAGTTTATGAAGGGAAATATGAGCAACTCGTCCCAAAATATATGTCCACGGTAGCCTTCCCCGTGCCATCCCCTGGCAGGCATCCCCACGTCAATATCCATGGAGTGCAGGGAAGCGCTCTGCAGTAAATGGAAGCAATACAAATGCATGGTTCTCTGTACATAATAGTAATGATCGTAGTCAGACACAGGAACAGAAGGGTCGCCATTCACATTCAGCTCTACCTCTACTGCAAACCTGCGCCACAAATGCTTCCAAGTAATACTGTGCCTATTGGAAAGGCAGTTGAACCTCCTGGCCTCCAATATCTTGTTACTGGCTTCCAAAAAGGATTCCGAGATGGCGTAATCCCTGGAGGTAAAAAATGAAACCACCTTTTCCACTGACAACCCGCTGCCCTGCTCCACATCCACCTTGAATTTGTGGGCAATATATCCCGGCTCCTGAACACAATCACGCTCAACTGCAACCGGCTTCCTCTGCTTGAACACCTCGGTCCTGGCAGCCTGGGATATAAAGATATTGGACTGGTTGGTCCTTACTTTCAAACCGATGGTACGAACATCTATTTCCTCTGTCTTCACAGGCTCCAAATGCTTGCTGCTCAGGGATTGATACCTCTTGACCCCGGCGTTGATCACCGTGCCATCCAGTGCGCTGCATACTTCCACCTCACCGGACCAATTCACCGGCACAATTGTGCTCTCCAAGGCACCCAGATGCATGTGCTGCATACAGACAATGCGGCGGTGATATATCTTTGTCTCCCTGCCTTTATTATCCCGAAAGTGCACTGTTCGGTACATTATCCCGTTGTTTATATCCAAGCTGTGCCTGTAGCTCAAAATTTCAGTTTCATCCAGGTTAAACCATTCCTCATCCGGGAAACGGAAATTCAAATAAATCCAATTGGGCATGTTCACCAGGTCTTCGTTCTCGATAAGCCTGCCCGCTTTTTCGCTCTTTAGTCTATTGTATCCACCTGCCAAATAAGTACCCGGGTAGTGGACCTCGTCCGCATTGCACTCCGGAGCTGCCCCTCTGGTAGCAAAATAGCCGTTTCCAACGGTACACAAGGACTCCCGCAAACCTTCCTCCGAAGGTTTGTACCCTTCGTATACCAAGGACCAAGTACGCCAATTCCGGAGAAAAACCTGGAGCATATGCAGGAAGTTCTCCACTTCATCCACAGATTCCAACCTGTACTTGGCACTGGTTATACGGGATTCATTTCCAACCACAATAGAAACACCCTTTTGTTCCAGTACCTTGAAGGCATCTTCGTCCGTGGTATCATCCCCGATATATATTGGCACAACCTGATACTGGTCCAAATCCAGCTTGTCCAGGATCCAATTCAGTGCCTTGCCCTTGTCCCAATCAATAGAGGGTTTTAGTTCCATAACCTTTTTTCCCAGTCCCTTGCGCAAATCCGGATGCTCCTTCAAGGTACGGTCTACAACTTTCTTCAGTGTATCCACTTGATCTGCATCCACATTGCGGTAATGCACGGCTATGGAGAACTTTTTCCTCTCTACCAGGGCGCCGGGTATTTCCTGCAATCCTTTTTGGAGGGTCTGCTCAACACTATCCAATACAGGAAGCATATTTTCCGCTTCCTGCATTTCCATATGCATGCCGCCCGGTCCTTCTATCTCAAAACCGTGACTTCCGGCAAAATACAAATCTTCCACTTGTACCAGTTCCCTGGCATCGCCGAGTCCCCTGCCACTGATTATAGCCACCTTGCACTTCTCGGTCAGAGCGGTCAGGACCTTTCTCATTTCATCCGAAAGCACTGCATCCTCGGGACGGGAAACAATCGGTGTAAGAGTCCCGTCGTAATCCAGGAACACCACTGCCTGTTTATCTTTTATCTGTTGTCTGATCTCCTCGAAATAGATAAGCCCGTTGGGCAAATTCTTTAAATTGTCATCCAAATAGAGCTCGGCAAGGTCATTCAATACTATGTCCGCACCAGCCTGCTCCAGGTCCTCGGAAACATCCGCACGGTCAATACCCACCACCAAACCGAAGTCCCCTCTGCGTCCTGCCTGGACCCCGGAAATCGCATCCTCTACCAGGGCACATCTACAGGGGTCCACATTGAGCATTCGGGTGGCTTCCAAAAAAGAGTCCGGATCCGGCTTACCCTTCATGTCCAGATGCTCAATATCGATGCCGTCCACTTGAACATCAAAAAGTTGAGCAATATTGGCAGCATCCAGAATGGAGCTACAATTCTTGCTAGATGAGACAACCGCGGTTTTAAATCCCCTGCTTCTCAGTTTGAAAAGCAGATCCAGGCTGGAGTCGAAAACATCCACCCCGTTTTCCTTCAAAGTCTGGGTAAATATCTGGTTTTTCCTGTTGCCCAGACCGCAAATCGTCTCTGCATCTGGAAAATCGTCAACATCCCCGAATTCCAAATTTATATTCCTGGATTCCAGAAAACTCTTTACTCCCTGATACCTGGGTTTCCCGTCTACATATCCCAAATAATCGCCCTCAATATCAAAAGGTGTAAAATTCCCGTCCGGGCTTATCTGCCTCAAGTAATTGTCAAAGAGTTCTTTCCAGGCCTTGGCGTGGACACCGGCAGTATCAGTCACCACCCCGTCCAGATCAAAAACAAAGGCATCGTAAAAGGCCCTGGATATCCGGAAACGAACTACATTCATAAATTTTCTCCTGTCTTATTGGTATTAACATGAAAAAGTTTTCTCGCTACTTCGTAGTCGAGAAAACTTTTTCACTTTAAAAAATCCACAAAAAAAAGTCAAAACCATTGTGAGTTCTCAAAATATCAAAGAACTAACCCCGATGGTCTCCAGGGCCATCCAAAGAATGAAAAAACCGTATATAGCAAGTAATAAGTAGGACTCCACCCTGGATATCTCCAGGCTGGTACGAATAAAAATAAACAGAAATATGGTCGAAAGCACCAAGAATCCCATCATGGGTGCAGCCAAGGAAAAATCTATCACTACGCTTCCGGCAATCAATACACCCACAGGCAAAACCACCAAAAGATCGAAGGTGTTGCTGCCCAATACATTGGCTATACTAACCACTGCCTTGCCGGAGCGAGCTGCCCGGACACTGACAAAAGCATCCGAAATACTGGTTGCTATTGCAATAATGGTCACTCCCCAGAGAAAACTGGGTGTATTCAACAATTCGCCCATTCCAATCGCCGACCTGACCAGTCCATCCACCCCGGCCATTATAACACCCAGGCTGAATAATAGCAGACCCCACTGCTTCCAGGGATTGACACTGGAATCCACCCCCGGCGTGTAATCCATCTTGTCCTGATATTGGATAAAAATATACAAAAGGTAAAGCAGCAAAGGGGCAAGAACCGAAATCCTGGTTAACTTTCCGCTAAACTCTTGCACAGGATTGTAGATAACAGCAAAGGAAAAGGTGAGCAGCAGAATCGCCACAGCCAGCATATAAAACAAGGCCTCTTTGTATACCAAGTCCCGGTTGGACTGGAGGGGATTTTGAACTACCAACCCGCTAATCCCGGGAATAACCAATATATTAAAAATAGCGGAACCGATTATTACCGCCACCCCCAACTCAAACTCCCCGTGGAGCAGGGTGGAAATCACTACACTGGACAGTTCCGGAAAACTGGATCCCACAGCAGCAATCACCGCCCCCTGTATTATGGGGGGCAAATCGTAGTGCACAGCCAGCTTTTCACTGCTGCCTTCCAATATGCCACTGCCGAACCATACAACTACAGTGGATACAAGTGCCAGGAGGATATATATCATTAAATACATTTTTTATTCGTTATGCCGGAATCTTGATTTACGATACCAAATTTCCACAAAAGATACTCCAACAGGGCAAAACATACTGGCAACAAGGCAAGAAGACCTGAGACACGAAAAACTGTCTGCAAATCCGACTTGGAGAGTATATATCCGAACAGCAACGGAGATACGGTCTGCCCCAAATAGAGCATGGTGGTGAAGATGGATACCAGGCCAGCTCTCAAGTGGGATGAGGCCAGTCCGGTCACACATGTGTTCAGGGTGGGCATTAGCATCCCGAAACCGCTTCCCCAGATCACCATGATGCATAACACGGCGGGATAGCTAGGTGCAATCGCTATTAAAGAAAGCGCCAGGGAGGCAAACAGGAATCCCACGGTGATAGTCAGGTATTCGGACAAGTTGCGCATTATCCTTCCGGACTGAGTAGAAACAACCGCTGCTGTTCCCGCACCGCAGGAAATGGCCAATCCGGCGTACAAAGTGGTAAGTTTAAAGTGCTTGACAATTAGTATGGGCATATAAACTACCAGGGAAAAAAGCAGGAAAAAGGCCATAAAATGGGAAAAAAAAACCCAAATGGATTTGTGGTGCAATGCTAGTTTCCACAACTGGGTTATGTAGGTTTTTCTGGGCAATTTTTCCTCATTAGAAGCAACTGGATTCAGGGACAACTTGAATCCCACGAAGACCCCCAGCGGAATAGCCAGGGAATATATATAAAAGGGATAAAACCAGGCCAAGGTAGCCAGACCGCCGGAAACAAAAGGCAGGAATGAATTTGTGACTGTCTGGAAGCTTATCCGGTAACCCATGGCCTGTGCACGCCT
>CAJXKR010000139.1 GCA_913055815.1 uncultured Desulfohalobiaceae bacterium
AATATACCCGCAATCAGTGAATATATCTACAGCCGGGTGGATCCGGACTTTGTCAAAAGGGCCAAGCAGGCAGGTCAGGGCGTTATAGTGGGAGGTGAGAATTACGGCCAGGGTTCCAGCAGGGAACACGCGGCACTCGCTCCCAGGCATTTGGGTGTCCTGGCGGTGGTGGCCAAGTCGTTTGCCCGCATACACAGGGCAAATTTGGTCAATTTCGGTATCGTACCCTTGATATTGGAAAACAAGGAAGATTATGATTCGCTTAAGCAGGGTATGGAGATAAGAATACCTTTTTCCGATTTGTCACCTGCTGGTACAATTCAAATTTGTATAGGCGAGGAAAATTTTGTACCGGTGAACAACGATTTGACCAAAAAAGAGCTGGATATTCTGAACTCCGGGGGAACATTGAATTACGTCCGCAAATCCAGGGTGGAAAATTAAATTACTACACCTGCTGAAGCAATGGTTTTAGAAGATGCGGTCCGAAATTTTGGTGGCAGATTTGCAGAGTCGAACAATTAATATCGAATTTAATACAATGGGGTCAATATGTTAGAATTTATCAGGAATAATGCGCGTTCTTGGCTGGTGAAACTCCTTTTCGGGATAATAGTTCTGGTATTTGTTTTTTGGGGAGTGGGCAGTTTTCGGGGCAACAAGCAGCAGACCCTTGCTGAAGTCGGTGATATGAAGATTTCAACCAAGGAATTCATGCAGTATCACAAGCGCAGGTTGAGGCAGTTGCAGGAGAGCAGACCCAATCTGGACCAGGAAAAGTTGCGCAAAATGGATTTCAAGAGAAGTGTCTTTGATCAATTGGTTAATCAGAAGCTGTTGTTGAAAAAGGCAAAGGATTTGAACCTGTTTGTAACTCCTGCGGAACTGAAGGGCATGATAACCAATATGGAAGCCTTTAGGAATGAAGACAAGGCTTTTGACGAGCGCAGATACCGCAGCATTCTAAGGGCGAACAACATGGTGCCCGGTCAATTCGAGAGCCGTATGCAGCAGCAGTTGTTGCGGCAGAAATTGCGGAGTGCACTGGCTGCATCGGTCAATCCCGGTGTGGCTGAAGCCAGGGATCTGTTCAATTTTATCCAGGAAAAAGCAAGGATCGAGTACATAAACTACGATCAGGATGAATACCTGGATCAGGTGGAGATTGGGGAAGAGGAAATCAAGGAATATTATCAAAACAATAAAGAGAAATTCGAGCAACCTGCCAGGATGCGGATAAAGTACATTTTGCTTACCGCAGAATCCCTGGCTGCATATGAAGACGTGAATGATCAGGAGATAGAGGAATACTACCAAGCCAACAAAGAGATGTTTCAGCGGGAAAAGCAGGTAAAGGCAAGGCATATCCTGGTCAAGGTCGAGGATACTGCTTCCGAGGAAAAGGTGGAAAATGCCAGGGAAAAGATTGAATATCTGAAGCAAAAGTTGGAAAGGGATGCTGATTTTGATTCCTTGGCAAAAAAGGAATCAGAAGGTCCAACGGCAAAGGATGGCGGAAATTTGGGCTGGATAAATAAAGGGGAGATGACGGAGTCTTTTGAGAAGGCGGCTTTCGATTTGCAGCCCGGTGAGGTTAGCGATCCAGTCAGGACAGAATACGGTTTCCACTTGATAAAGGTGGAGGATAAACGAGACAAGGGATCAAAGCCCTTGAACGAAGTAAGGGACAAGGTCAGAAAGGAAGTGGCTATATCCAAGGCGGCTGGCAAGATAGAGGACAAGCTGGACATGGCATTGGATATCTTGCTTTCCACTGGTAATTTCAATAAAGTAGCGGAAAAGATCGGAGTGGAAATCAAGAAGAGCGGTTTATTCTCCGAAAATAAAGGTCCCGGTCAGTTGGATCTTGATTCCGAAAATATACAAAAGCTCTTTTCCCTGAAAAAAGGAGAGATTACCAATTATCCCATAATGCTGGAGAATGGCTACTTGCTCGCCCAGAATATTGAAGAAAAGGAAGCCTACATACCGGATTTGGAAAGGGTGAGGCCGGCAATAGAAAAAGAGCTGAGCAAACAGAAGGCAAAGGATCTTGCCAGAAAGAAAGCAAAAAAGGATTTAAAGCAAATAATTAAGGCAGACGGCAATAGCCTTGGAAAACTCGCAAGTAAAATCCGGGAAAGTGAACTGTTTAACCGCAGAGGGCCGATTCCTGGATTGGGTTCCAACTCCGAGCTTATACAAAAAGCCTTCCAGGCAGAGAACAAGGAATGGTTTTCAAAACCTTTTAAAGTTCCCTCCGGGTATGTCCTGGCCAGGTTGAAAGAAAGGGTTTCTCCTTCAAAAGAGGACTGGCAGGCACAACAATCCGTTATGACTACCAGCTTGCAAAGGTCCCAGAGGCGGCAGCTCTTGAATGCCTATGTGCAACAATTAAGAGATGGAGTGGAAATCAATGTAATTTCCCCGGAAGTGTTAAAGTATTAGCTGTTAGCTTGTGATTGGACGTAAACTCACCCATCTACATCAAAGCTTTAAGACTTTGAAATCCTCATGTATTAATATACACTGCGGTTTCAAAGTCTTTTGCTCCTTGTATATGGGCAAGTTTACGTCCAATCACAGTTTTTGGTCAGGCACTAATTATTATTACTTGTTTGTTGAGATTGAGGATTTTGGTTTCAACTTGTTCATATTAACCTTCATGCCCTGGCGGCCACAACGAATGATGGGCAATCTCGTCAACGAATACTTTCGTTGCGAGAAAAGTCTTATTCTACACCTTAAAACCTTGGCAATCTCGACTACGAAGTAGCGAGAAAACTCTAAAACATAAAACTTTTTTCTTGTTAACTCCCATGACCTGGCAGGCACAACGAAGCATGGGCGACCACTTAATCACGTAAGCACACAACACATCTTTCATCTCTACCCTTGTATAAAAGAGTCTATTTGGTTTTTCAGCCAGGTTGTCCAATCAGTCAATCCATCCTCGGTCCGGCAGGAGAGTTCAAATACTGGAGCTCCGGCATTCAGGGAGTTTATTCTGTCCTTGAACTCCAGGGTATCGAATTCTGTTAACTGCAGGTAGTCTATCTTGTTTAGGACCACCACGTCGCTGACACTGAACATGGCTGGATATTTCAAGGGTTTGTCATCACCTTCCGGAACACTTAGTATCATGGCGTTTTTTATAGCCCCGATATCGAATTCTGCCGGGCAAACAAGATTTCCGATGTTTTCCACTATTATCAGGTCGAAGTCCTGGAATTCCAGATCCTCCAGTGCCTGGTTCAACATGGAAGCGTCCAGATGGCAGAATCCGCCGGTGCGGAGTTGTATAGCGGTGATCCCCAACGAGGCGATTTTCTCCGAGTCCACCATGGAATCTATATCCGCTTCAATTATTCCTATCCTGAATTCCTGTTGCAGTTTTTCGATAGTCTTTTGTATCAGGCTTGTTTTTCCCGCTCCGGGCGAAGACATCAAGTTCAGCAGGAAAGTTTTCTCCTGCTGTAGACGGGTTCTCAAATTGTCTGCCAGCTCTTTGTTTTCAGACAAAATGTCCTGTTTTACTTCAATTAGTTTTATGTCCTGCATCAGATAGCCTCCAAGTTTTTTATGTAATATTCGTTTCCGGAAATTAGTTTTAGTTCTGTACTACCGCAAAATAAACAATTTTTTTTCACGGAAGAGCCTGAATAGGCTTCAAATTCGTTTTGACAATGTGAACATCGCATTTTTGCCTGGATCTTGTCTATTTTCAACTTTGCACCTTGGGCAATGGTGTCTTTGCTCAAATAGTCAAAATAATGCTGCATCCATTCTTCCTCCAAATGGCTGAGTTCTCCAATTTCCAGATTTACGGCCCGGATTTCATTGATTTGGTGTTTTTGGGCGGTAGTCAGGATTATATCCACAATTTTTTCGATGACAGGGAGTTCGTGCATAAATTTATTGCTCGGTGTTTAGACTAAACACGGTTATAGCAGATAGTTACGAAGATAGCCCCAATTCAGCCTCAGCTTAGTGTTAAACAAATGAGTCAATTTTGACAAATAGCGAATTGGCAACAAAATGATTTATTAGTCCTGCAAAATGTTCAATTCAGGATTTATAAAAGTCATTGTCTATCCTATATTAATATCTTGGAGTGAAGGAAGCCTATCAATAATGTTTATTGACTTTGTATATATTTTTTGGCAACTTTAACCTATAGTAATTTATAGAAATAAAAGGTAAATATAAGGATATGTCATCTCTTTCTTCAAATGGACTCGGACTTCGTAAGGCTCCTTCTATCAGTAGCGAAGAATTTCAAGCGCTTCGCGGATTGATTTATAAGACAACCGGGATTGATATACCTGAAAGAAGAAAATATCTTATTGAAAATAGGCTCGGCCCCAGGTTGAAGGCACTGGACTTAAAAGATTTCACAGGATACTATCAATATTTAACTTCTGCGTCTAGCAAAAATCAGGAGTTTGCTAAACTCTTTGAAAAGATTACTACCAACGAAACCAGTTTTTTTAGAGATCTGAAGCAATTGGAAACTTTCAAGGAAAATGTGCTCAAGGAGTTTATAGAAAAACAGAAGAAGACAGGGGAAAAGGAGCTCAATATATGGTCAGCCGGTTGTTCTTCCGGAGAAGAACCTTATACATTGGGCATTATGCTTCACGAGTTGTTAAGGGCATCAATAATTGGTTGGAAAATCAATATTATTGCCAACGACATATCACCGGAAATGATCAAAAAGGCCCAGCAGGGTATCTACACTGAACACACCCTTAGATCCACGCCTCAGGAGATAATAGACAAGTATTTCAGCAAGGAAGCCGCTGGATACAAAATTCATCCCAAGGTACAGAAGTTGGTGAATTTTGAGCTCTTGAATCTGAATAATCCTCAGGAGGTTCAAAAGGTACCCAAATCCCACATAGTGTTTTGTCGAAATGTGGTAATTTATTTTGACGATGATATGCGTAAAAAGGTCCTGAATTTGTTTAATGACAAGCTCTATGCCGGAGGCTTTCTGGTGTTGGGGCATACAGAAAGTATCCACAAGTACTCCAGTTCCTTTAAGCCTTATCACAATGCCGGTGGTATAATTTACCAGAAAAAGGATAGTTGATCTTTAAATTTTTTACTTTTTGCAACCCAAAACAAGGGGTTTTCGTAGAGGGGGAGGATGTTTTGAGAAAGGTCTGCGTTGAACATTTAAAACCCGGTATGGTCTTGGGTACGAACATTTATGGTTATGACGGAAGCATACTTTACGAAAAAGGCTATGAACTTGATGAAGGTTCCATAACCACTTTGATGGAGGGGGATTTAAGTTATCTGCAAATTCGTGATTCCAGGGACAAGGAAACTGCTAGAGAGGATCTTTTCCGTAGATGCGATGAATATGTCCATGAATTCTTTCAGTATGTTAATCCGGAAAACGAGTTGTTTAACGAGATGTTTCGCCAAACACTCAAAAGGGCCTTCAAAGCGGTGCAGTATAAGTGGGAATTGCCTTGTGCTGCAGAACTAAGAGCCAAGAACGTAGAACACTTGACTGACGCCCTTTTCATCGAAGAAACCAGACCTGAAGAGATAGTAAAATATGAGACAGAACTAGTGTCTTTTCCTGATATCTATGTCCAAATCCAGGAAGTGTTGAATGATGTCAACAGTTCTGCAGAGGATATTGCTAAAGTAGTGAGCAGGGATATAGGCTTGTCAGCTAAATTGCTCAAATTGATAAACAGCCCTTTTTACAGTCTTTCCCAAAAAGTGGATTCTATTTCCAGGGCGGTATCCTTGCTGGGATCCAACGAGGTTTCCTCCCTCGCTTTGGGAGTGTCCACTATTGATTTTTTCGAGAATATCCCGCCTGAACTCATGGATATGAAAACCTTCTGGAAACACTCCTTGCGTTGCGCAGTTTATTCCAGGATGTTGGCTTCCCGAATGCAAGGAGTGGAAGAGGATAAGTTTTTTACAGCCGGGTTGTTGCACGATGTGGGCCGTTTGATCCTTTTTAAGAATATGCCTTACGCATCTGTTCAGGTCTTGTTGTTTGCAAGAGGCAATATGTTGCCATTAGTGGAGGCTGAAAGCGCAGTGCTGGGTTACGATCATACGGATGTGGGAGCCCTCCTGTTGGAGGAATGGAGTTTTCCTGGTCCACTGGTTGAGATGATAAGAAAACACCATAAATTTGAAGATGCAGAACCATCAGTGGAGGCAGCTATTATACAATTGGCAGACAATCTTGCCATTGCTTCGGATATTCCATCCGGAGGGAGATTTGTCCTTCCGGGCATGGGGCAGGACACTTTGAAAGTGTTGAGACTTTCTGTTGAAGACCTGCAGGAATTGTTTGACATGCACGACCAATATATACAAGGTGTTTTGGATGTTTATCTCTGATCAGTGATCCTGGAGATTATAGACAAAACAGTATGGCCCTCCTGATTCTTGTTGCTAGTGCCAAGTTATTCTCCGTAAGGGCTGGTGAAAATTGGAACCCCTCTATGTCAATTAAATACGACGTAAACTTCATAAACCCTTTTTTGTACGCAGTAATACATGTATTAAATACAATGGCTGAGGTGGAGGTAAAACCGGGTAAACCGTATATAAACAAAAAGAGGTTGTCACAGGGTGATATAACTGGACTTATAGGTATAACCGGTTATAGTAGTGGTACTGTTTCTTTGTCCTTGAGCGAGGGTGCGGTCTTAACCACCGTGAACAATATGCTTATGGAAAGTTATACTGAGCTGGAGGATGAGATAGCAGATGCAGTCGGGGAACTCACCAATATGATAGTGGGACAGGCCAGAACCAGTTTGTCTGAGCAAGGAATGAGTTTTGATGCATCTACTCCTTCTGTTGTGGTCGGCAGGGACCATAAGCTGGGCCATGTCTCCAACGCCCCTATCTTGGCGATACCCTTCAAAACCGACAAAGGTGAGGATTTGATCGTGGAGGTCTGTTTTACCGGAGCGGAAGAAGATCAAACTTAAAAGCTGAAAGTTGGAGAACATATGGTGGTATGCTGGAGAAAGCCTGAAGGATAAATTTGAACGAGCTGAAAAATACCCTGTAAAGGATAAAAACATGTCAGAATCTCAAGGTGATGAGAACAACAAGATCATTGATCTAAGCACCGAGCTGGACAATAATAAGTCCTGGGCTCCGTGGTGGGCACGGACAAAGGTAAGGCACCAGGGTCATGCACTGGGGAAATGGATAGTCAGGTTTTTGTTCGGGGTAAAGGCTTCTCATCTCAAGACCGGCCTGGGCTGGGCACACGATGAGATTAGCCTTTCCACCCACGGAACCACCCATTTGGACGCCCCATGGCACTACGGCCCCTACAGCGAAGGAAAACCTGCCAGGACAATTGACCAGATCCCGCTGCATTGGTGTTTTGCAAATGGGGTAAAGTTGGATATGCGCCACAAACAGGACCAGGAGCCAGTATCAGTCCGGGATTTGCAAGAAGGGTTGCACCGCATCGACTATACCATTCAACCCCATGATATAGTCCTTATTTGCACTGGGGACGACCGTATGCTCGGTTCCAGGGAATATTTCTACCAGGGCATGGGTGTTAGTGCCGAGGCCACAAAATGGATTCTGGACCAGGGAGTGAAAATAACCGGCATAGATTCCTGGGGTTGGGATCAGGGCCTGAAAACAATGGCCAAGCGCGCAAAGCAAACAGGCAGAAAGGACCTGTTCTGGGAGGCCCATTTTGTGGGTGTTGAAAAGGAATATTGCCATTTGGAACGGCTAACCAATCTGGACAAGTTGCCTCCCAAGGATTTCAAGGTCTGCTGCTTCCCGCTGAAAGTGAAGAATGCTTCCGCAGGCCCGGCCCGGGCCGTCGCTATCCTGGAATAATTCACGACCAGCTTTCCGGAACCATCCCGGCCTGACAGCAGCTTATCCCTTCTTCTCTTGTTTTAAGCTCTTTGCCTCTTCTTCTTCTCTTGCTTTTAGCTTTTAGCTCTTCTTGCTTTGAGCTCTTTTCTTTGCACAATAATTTCAATAAATGGATACTTGCTACTTGCAGTTGGATGTTGTATAAGTTATTTTCTCTTTGTTTTCGGA
>CAJXKR010000140.1 GCA_913055815.1 uncultured Desulfohalobiaceae bacterium
ATATTTGAAGATATTGTATTGAATTACCAGACCCTGAGCAAGAGATTCGAGGAATTGGCCTATTTGAACAAAGGTCTGGAGATTTATTTATACGACGAGCGCACCCATCAAGAAGATGTGTTTAAATTCGACGGTGGATTGAAATCCTTTGTGGAGCATATAAACAGTTCGGAACAGACCGTCCACGATATTATTTCCGGTTCCGGGGAGATGGAGGATGTCATAATCGAATTCGCAATGCAGTATCACAACAGTTTCAAGAGCAATGTCTATTCCTTTGCCAACAACATCCGGACCAAGGAAGGAGGTACTCACCTGTCAGGGTTCAAGAACGCCCTTACCAGGTCTATAAATAATTACATCCATAATACCGATCTTCCCAAGAAATTGCAGCAAAAGATCAGCGGGGAGGATGTATTGGAAGGCTTAAGTGCGGTTGTAAGCGTAAAGATTCCGGATCCGCAGTTCGAGGGACAGACCAAGACCAAGTTGGGAAACAGCGAAGTCTCGGGTTATGTGCAAAATGTCCTGGGAGACAGGATCAATACCTTTCTGCAGGAAAATCCCAAGGACGCCAAGAATATTGTGGAAAAGGTGGTGGACACAGCCAGGGCAAGGGAAGCTGCAAGAAAGGCCAAGGACTTGGTGCGCAGGAAGAGTGCGCTCTCGGATTCTTCTTTGCCTGGGAAGTTGGCGGACTGCCAGAGCAAGAACCCGGAGGAGGGGGAACTCTTCATAGTGGAGGGAGATTCCGCAGGTGGATCTGCAAAACAGGGCAGGGATCCCAAATTCCAGGCAATATTGCCACTGCGCGGCAAGATATTGAACGTGGAAAAGACCAGATTCGACAAGATCCTGGAAAACAAGGAGATCCAGCATTTGATAACCGCCATGGGAGCTGGTTTTGGCGAGGACGGGATAGATATATCCAAACTGAGGTACCACAAGATCATTATAATGACAGACGCAGATGTTGACGGTGCGCACATACGGACCCTGCTGCTTACATTCTTTTACAGGCAATATCACGATCTTATAGAAAACGGCCACTTATACATTGCTCAGCCGCCCTTATACAGGATACACAAATCCAAGTTCGAAAAATTTATCTTTGACGACAAGGAACTCAAAAAATATTTAATGAACCGAGTCAGCGAGGAACTAAGCGTTGCCACGGAAAACAACAGTGTTTATCACAAAGAGGAACTGGTATCCTTTCTGGAAACGATCCTGCAATTGCAGGACAGGATGAAAGAAGCCCGGGATATAGGATTGGAAGAGGATCTGTTCTTGTGTATCCTGAACTATAGTGAGAAGTTGACTCCCGGAGTATTTCATTTCTCCGAAGATTCCCAAACAGAGGACAGCGAACAATTCGAGAGATTGAAGGAGCATATATTTGAGTGCGGGTACGATCTAAGCATCACTACAGAAGATATGGATGAAACTACCAGGTACTTCCTGAATTTTGTGGATAAAAACAACCATCGCATCAAGATCGGGGTGGAATTTTTCAATTCCAAGATATACAGGTATTCCTTTGATATGTTTT
Organism: uncultured Desulfohalobiaceae bacterium; assembly: GCA_913055815.1. Taxonomy (GTDB): domain Bacteria; phylum Desulfobacterota; class Desulfovibrionia; order Desulfovibrionales; family Desulfothermaceae; genus CAJXKR01. The sequence continues at coordinate 1,553 of CAJXKR010000140.1, forward strand.
CCCAGATCCGGAAAGACAGCCCGAACCTGCACTTTACCATTAATAAAAAGAACAACGAGCAATTGGAAGTGGATTCACCTTTTGAACTCTTGTCCACAATCTTGAGCGAGGCTGACAAGGGATTTTCCATTCAGCGCTACAAAGGTTTGGGAGAGATGAATCCGGAACAGCTGTGGCAAACCACCATGGATGCGGAAAACAGGAATCTGCTACAGGTAAGGATAGAAGAAGCGGAAGAGGCCGACGATATATTCAGGAAGCTCATGGGGGAGGACGTGGAATCCAGGAGGGATTTTATTCAAAGGAACGCCCTTTCAGTGGAAGAGTTGGATATTTGAGATGAAATATGTGGTTATGTGATTATGTGTTTACGTGTTTACGTAAGAATAAGAGCCTAAAGATTAATAGGACATGGTTAAATAGAAATCAGTAAACCGTGGAACGTGGAACCATTAACAATTAACAATTAACTAATTCCAAAATTGGCAACGAGGTGAAGTCGTGCATAATACAGTTAATATAGAAGACGAAATTCAAAAATCCTATTTGGAATACTCCCTGAGCGTTATTATAGGAAGGGCAATACCGGATGTCAGGGACGGCCTGAAACCGGTACACAGGAGAATCCTGTATGCGATGTACGACCTGGGCAATTTTTACAATCGCCCTTACAAGAAGTCTGCCAGAGTAGTGGGAGATGTTATCGGTAAATACCATCCCCACGGGGATGCGGCTGTCTACGAAGCACTTGTCAGGATGGCCCAGGACTTTAATATGCGCGAGCTACTGGTGGACGGACAAGGTAACTTCGGTTCCATTGACGGGGACGCACCTGCAGCGATGCGGTATACAGAATGCCGCATGACCAAATTGGCAGGAGAATTCTTGGCTGATATAGACAAGGAAACCGTCAACTTCCGGATAAACTACGATAATACCATCTACGAACCGGAAGTGCTGCCCACCAAGGTCCCAAATTTATTGATAAACGGTGCTGCCGGCATTGCGGTGGGCATGGCCACGAACATCCCTACCCACAATCTGAGTGAAGTTGTAGACGCACTTCTGGTTACCCTGGATAATCCCCATACTGATATTGATGAACTAATGCAGTATATAAAGGGGCCGGATTTTCCAACAAGTGCTTATATATATGGCATGAAAGGTATACGGGAGGCCTATTCCACCGGCAGGGGAAGTTTCAGAGTCCGGGCAAAAATCAATGTTGAACAAAGGTCCAGGGGATTGGAATCCCTGGTGGTTACCCAGTTGCCGTTTGCCCTTAACAAGGCTAATTTGCTGCAAAAAGTTGCGGATTTGGTAAATAGCCGGAAAGTCGAAGGTATAAGCGACTTAAGGGACGAATCCGATAGAACTGGCATCAGGATAGTTATAGATTTAAAAAAGGGTTCCCTGGCAGATATAATCATAAATAAGTTGTACAAATATACCGCCCTGGAGTCCTCCTTTGGGATAAATTTCCTGGCGGTAGTCAACAATCGCCCCAAGCTGCTCAACCTGAACGAGTATCTGAATCTGTTTATCGAGCACCGCAAGGAAGTGGTACTGAGACGTTCCAGGCACGATTTGCAGAAAGCAGAGCAAAGGGCCCATATACTGGAAGGGCTCAGAATCGCCCTGGATAATATCGACGAGGTGGTGGCGGTAATAAGGGGATCCTCCACACCCTCGGAGGCCAAGGAAAACCTGGTGAACAGGTTCGGACTGACCAATGCACAGAGCCAGGCAATCCTGGATATGCGGCTGCAGAGACTTACCAATATGGAACAGTCCAAGATCCAGGAAGAATACGAGGAAATATTAAAAAGGATCGAATACCTGAAAAGCATCATCGAGAACGAGGATGTACTCAAGCAGGTGATACGGGACGAGTTGGAGGAATTGAAGGAAAAATACGGTTCCGGACGCAAAACCGAGATCCTGGACGAGGAGCCTGAACATATTAACGTGGAGGACTTGATCGCGGACGAAGAAGTAATCATTACCTTGTCCCAGAATGGATATATAAAAAGGACTCCCCTGTCCAGCTATCAGCAGCAGAAAAGGGGTGGAAAGGGAATTGCAGGTGCAAGCCAGTCCAATAGCGATATAATAAAGGACATGGTTAATACTTCCAACCACCAGAACTTGATTTTATTTACCAATCTGGGCAGGATGCTCATGTTGAAGGTCTATCAGGTCCCGGAAGGTAGCAGGAAGGCCAAGGGTACCTATATTTCCAATCTGGTTTCACTGCAGGAAGGGGAATACATAGCCACTACCATGGGTCACAGGGACCTGAATACAGACAAGTACTTCTTGTTTATAACCAAACAGGGCATGGTGAAGCGCTCCGAAATCAAGCTCTACAGGAACTTGAGAAGCAGCGGATTGAACGCTGTATCCCTTAAAAAGGGAGATGAACTTATTTCAGTCAAGGAAGTTGATGGTAACAGGGAAGTGATTTTGATTACCAGTAATGGTATTGCTATTCGCTTTTCTGTGCAGGAAGTAAGACTGACTGGAAGGAACGCCGTTGGTGTCAAGGGAATCAGCTTGAACAACCAGGACCAAGTGGTTACCGGAGTCATAGTACCCCAAAAAGATGCGGACGCCTTGTGCATAGTGACCAAGTACGGGTTCGGGAAGAGGACCCCCTTGGATAGATATAAATTGCAATCCAGGGGAGGCAAGGGAATAATCACCATGAAACCCAATGAAAAAACCGGGCAAGTTTTGGGGGGTAAAGCGGTTAACGAAGATTCTCAGCTCATCATGCTTACCTCGGAAAACAAGATCATCAGGTTCGCGGTAAAGGACGTCCGGGTATGCAGCCGTGTTGCCCAGGGAGTAAAACTGGTGAATATGGTTTACGGAGGAGAGGTCCTTTGTTTTGACCGGGTTTCCCAGGAGGACTAAAATATAATTTCAAGTGCTTATCAATGCAATTAAATCAATCCATTTATGCCCCCAGGGAAATTTTTTCGGGGGCATAAATTTTTTAGGCATAATCCCAGACATCCAGCCATTCAAGTACAACTTGACTGAATTCAAATTATATTTGAATCATCCCCTGACTTTTGATACTAGAGATGCGTTTAAATTTTCCAATCTTTTAATATTGCTCAAATTTTTTTATTTATTTATCCTTGGCATACTTTATGCATTAATTTACTGTAAATTTACGACCAGTAAAAAGGATTAAAATATATAATTATGTCACATGGATTGGAAAAAAACACAAATAAGCTGCAAAGGGAACATCTTTGCCTAGATATGCAAAAGAAGGACCTGGAAAAAGATTCGAACAGCTTACAGATCGTATTGGATAGTATACCCGATATATTGGGGATATTACGTCCGGACCTTACAGTCGTGCGCTATAACCAGGCAGGGTATGATTTTCTGAATATGAGCAGGGAAGAAGTCCAGGACAAAAAATGCTTTCAACTGATCGGACGAACAAAACCGTGCGAGGAATGTCCGAGCTTGGATGCCTTAAAAAGCGGGAATTTATCACAGTATGAAAAATATTTTCCAGAGCTGGGAAGATATCTGCACTGCCAGTCTACCCCGGTGTTTAACCGGGAAGAAAAGATTATCTATATCATAGAACAGCTAAGGGATGTAACCGAGCGTAGAAAAATCCAGGAGACTCTTGAAGAAAATGAAAGGAAATATAGACTATTAACCGAAAACGTGGCTGATTTAATCTGGACCACAGATCTGAATGGATATTTTACCTTTGTCACTCCCTCGATTCAAAAAATTCACGGCTATACACAACTGGAAGCCTACGGTCTTCATTTTTCGGATATATTTCCTGCTGAAGAACTAGAGATTGTAAGCCGTGCAGCGCAAAAGACTATTGAAAAGGACAGGGAAAATGCCCTGGACGATAGCTCCGCCTGCCTGGAACTACGTCAAATCAAGAAAAACGGCACTATATTCTGGACTGAAGTATTGACTAATCCCCTCAGGATTGAATCCGGGGAAATGGTAGGTTTCCAGGGTACTACCCGGGATATTACCGCTCGAAAAAATGTGGAAAAGGCACTGCGCGATAGTGAAGAAAGGTATCGGAATTTATTCCAGAATGCCCAAGTGGGATTGTTCAGAACAAGTATACAGGACGGCGAAGTTTTGGAATGCAACCAGCAGTTTGCCAGGATGTTCGGTTACAAGGATAGAGAGGAGATAATCAACCAGATTTTTGTTTCCGAATATTATGTTGATCCGGTTTCAAGAGAGGACCTGCTAAAACAGTTGCAGGAGTGGAGAGAAATCAATAACTTTGAAGCAAGATTTTATCGAAGAGACGGAACCATCTTCAATGTCTTGTATTCAGCCCGTATCTATCCTGACAAGGGATACATTGAGGGAGTTCTGGAAGACATTACCCCCCAAAAGGAGGCGGAAGAGAAGTACAGATCACTGTTTGACGAAGCCCCGATCGGAATTTGTTCCGTAACCGTCCAGGGTCAGTATATTTCCATCAATTCTGCACATGCCAGGATGTACGGTTATTCCTCCCCCAGGGAAATGATGGATTCCGTGGACAATAGTTCCCGGGTCTTTGTCGATCCTGAAGACAGGGAAATGATGCTGGATAGACTGGAGCGCTTTGACAGGGTATATAATTTTGAATGCAAGGTCAGGGGAAAGGATGGAAATGAATTCTGGACCTCCAGAACAATGAGAGCGATCCGTGACAGTCAGGGCAGTATCACCCATTACGAGTCCTTTGTAGAAGATGTTCAGGCACGCAAAGAGGCGGAACTGTTATCAGAGCGATCCAGGGAACAATTCATCAGTATCCTGGAGCAGATCCACGCAGGGGTGTTCGTGGTAAATCCGGATACCAGGGAGATTATATTCTCCAACAATTATCTGTATCGTGCCATGGGAAAAGATGTCCTGGGAGAAGATCCCTACAAGGTCTTGCTCAAGGAGGGACAAGATTGCCACTTTCCCTTTAATAAACATGAGTTCGACAAAATAGACGATACCCTTAGCAAGGAACTCCTTTTTACAGATAATCGCTGGTATCTATGCACTGCCAAACTGGCTTCCTGGTTCGATGGTACGTTGGTATTTATAGTGATTGCCATGGATATAACCGAGAATAAAGAAGCAGAACAGCTCAAGGAAGACATGGAAAGGATCACTAGACACGATTTAAAGGGTCCCTTGAACGGGATTGTGGGATTGCCGGATTTACTCATATCCACAGGTAAATTCCAGGAAAGGGAAATTGAAATGCTGCGGGTAATTCGGGATTCAGGAAAGAAAATGCAGAATCTGATCGATGCTTCACTTTCCTTGTATAAGCTGGAAAACAGGGAATATGAAATAGAATACGAGCAATTGGATATTTTGCAGGTCTTCAGGCAAATAGAAGTTGAAATCAAAAGTCAGTTGCAGTCGAAAAACTTGGATATAAAATATTACCTGGGATCCCGTCCCCTCAGTTTCGCGGATTTTGTCAGCCTGTATGGTGACGGGACTTTAATTCCCTTCCTTTTTTCCAATTTGATAAAGAATGCTGTAGAGGCCTCGCCAACCGACCATAGCGTTTATATAACCATAGTGCCGGAAGAACCCTTAAGGGTAAAAATCCGGAACTCCGGAGTTGTGCCCCGGGCAATACAAAAAACTTTCTTTGACAAGTATGTTAGCAGTGGAAAAAACAAGGGGACTGGACTGGGTACTTATTCCGCACTTCTAGCTACCCGGGCCCACCAGGGTAAGATCAAAATGCAAAGCTCCAAAGAGGAAGGTACGATCATAACCGTCTCCTTGCCGCAGGAAAATATTGAAAGGAATTGAGGAAACAGAGGCTGCTTTACTGGATAATTCCTGATACCTAAACCGGATCTTGTGGAATTTTATGCAGTTCCCGGGGATGCCCGGGAACTGCATTGCAGGTTAAACCGAAATAATCTCGGGATTTATCTTCCCGGCTTCCTTCAACTTCTCCAATTCTCTCACCTGAATCCAGCAATCATTATTGTGTACTTGATTGAGCTGTTCATAATCTATGATGTTCAAACTGGCAGCATCAACTGATACAGGGGAAAAGCTTGCGAATATGCCCTTGTTTTCGCTGATATAGTGCCCACCTCCCGGGCCGCAGTCACAAACCACGCTAATATCTATAGCAAAGTTGAGAAACGCGATTTTATTCTTTGCAAAAGAATCCACCACACCCTTGGAAGCCGCAGCCAGTCCCTTGTTTATCTTGTCCTTTCCCTGCAGGGAAATTGCTCCTTCGGGGCAGGCGGTACTGCAAATAGGGCAACGCATGCATCCGGGATCGTCTATTACAGCCTTGTCATTTTCGATCCTGGGCAAGTCGAACCAACAGGCCTCTGCACAAATCCCGCATCCCTGACAGAGCTCTTCGTCTATAAACAGATCTATCAGTCTGTGTTGTTCCAGCTTGGTCTTTTTGGAAACACAACCCATACCCAGGTT
>CAJXKR010000141.1 GCA_913055815.1 uncultured Desulfohalobiaceae bacterium
TCTTTCAAGCAGAAGACGGCATACGAGATGCGGACGTGACTGGAGTTCAGACGTGTGCTCTTCCGATCTAGTTCGCAGACTGGCCCGTCACGGTTTCTCAGCGTGCGAACTACGGCCGGCGGGCCGAGGGATGGCTGCCCACCGTCAGGGTAACAGGAATGACTGACCCGGTGCTGCAGGTCGTCGACCCGGAGGCCGATAAAGTCGTTTATACCCTGCGCATCAACGGGCAGCAGTTCGCCCCAAAGGTCTTTCACCCGGGCCGCTACACCATCCGCGTCGGCAGCCAGCCGGATGATATGAAGAAACTGACGGACCTGAAAAGCCGGCCGGAGAAGGGCGCGGAAACGGTCACCGTGCAGTTCTGACGGCCCCCGGGCCCCGCGGCGCTATCAGGCTCGGCCTGTACCTCCCTCCAGGACAGCCTGCGCGTGGCGGGCGTAGTGCCCGCGGATGTCACTCCGATAGCTCTGCAGGATGTCCCTGCCGACCGCTCCGTGGTCGCCGCAGCGGTAAAGGGCCCGGGCCAGCACCAGCTCGCGAAGGTTTTTCTCCCGGCTGCCGAGGAACTCTCGCCGCCGCATGGCCTGAGCGCGTCCAACCGCGTGACCGGTCATCTCCGGCTTCTCCAGCACGGTGGCAAGTATCCTGGCCCCCTCCTGCCGGGCGAACTTTTCAAATGCGATGGCAGTGGCACGATGATGTGAAAATCTGTGGTCCGGGCCCAGCCGCCGTCCCAGCTCGGCAACCGCGTCCCAGGCCCGGTCGTCCCCGATGTGTGCCAGCGAAACAAGATAGCAGTCCATGCGGCTGAGACACCGCCCGAACTGTCCGCCGCCGGTAAAGGGCCACCCCCTGTCCCATTCGGCCCCGCGCACGCGGTCCAGCAGCGCCTCTATGCCCGTGCCGTCTCCCATCATGCCGAGGATGTTGGCGTATTTCAGCCTGGTCTCACTGTCGCTGGCCGTCTCATAGGCCTGACGCAGCAGGGGCAGTGAGATGTCCGGGCGTTCCAGGATGGCGGCCATGTCCGGGTGGTCACTGGCGCCTCCCTTGACCGCGTTGCGTATGCAGCCCTTCGTCACGGGATAGGAATCTTCCGCGCCGAGCACCTTCCGCGGCAGATTGCCAGTCTATATTTCTTTGCATAAAGGCAACATTCTTTTTCATGCAGTAGCCCTCCTTGATACTCCTGCAAAAACCTTTTTTGCAGTTTTTTTGATTCAGAAAACCATCTCACTCACGCCCATGCCTTAATTTCTTGACAAGGTCCTGTTTATTGTTGTAAACATTGATCTCCAAAGGCATCTGTCCTGGCAATGAATGTGTGGCACAGGCATGACACGGATCGTATGCCCGGAAGGCCATCTCTATCATATTCAATAGCCCTTCCGGGACTTCGCCGTCTTTTATCAACGATTTGGCCGCTTTTTCCACTGACATATTTATGGCTGCACCATTGTTCTGGGTAGCTACAATCAGGTTGACATTAGTAATCAATCCCTTGTTATCTGTCTGATAGTGGTGAATAAGAGTTCCACGCGGGGCCTCCACTACACCCACTCCCTCTTGCGGGTTGTTTGTAGGTAGATTTACCAATTCTTCAGAAGTTATTTCCGGGTCACTAGAAAGTTCCACAACCCTTTCGCAGGCATACATTGCCTCGATTAAACGGGCCCAATGAAATGCCAATGTATTGTGGGCAGGTTTTCCGCCCAGGGTATTATACATCTTTTCGTATTCTGCCTGGGCTTTGGGTGTGGCCATACCTTCCGCAACATTGAGCCTGGCCAAGGGAGCAACGCGGTAAACACCACTGTCAATCCCATCCACAAATCCTTTCCAGCCAACATCCTTCAAATAGCAAAATCGCATATAGGACCAAGGTTCAGGATGCTCCCTGATATAATCCTGGTATGCCTGTGGCCTAAAACGAGCATATTGATTCCCCAACGGATCTATCACGCGCAAGTCTCCGTCGTATAGATTGACCAGGTTGTTATTGTCTACAGTGCCCATGTAATAGGTTTGATGCTTGTATATATCTCCGGTTACCAAATCCACGTATTCCTGATTTTTCAGGACCACGTCCTCGAAGAGCTTTAGTAGTACACTGCATATCTCCACCCCGTATTCGCCTGCGGATTGAATGGTTTTGCGTTCTTCCTCACTAATGCCCTTGGATACACCCCCTGGAAGTCCACAGGTGGGACAGACAGGCTTACCTCCTATAATTTTGAGGACTTGACGCAGTTGTTTGCGCATTTCTATGATTTGGCTGCCTACTTCCTTGCCCACTTTATCGATTACACCCAATATATTGCGATCAGCCGCAGGTACCTGTGGCCCAACCACAAAATCGGGCGCACCAAGAAACGCGAAATGCAGTATGTGATCCTCGGCAATGAAGGCACTGTTCATAAGTTCCCTGATCTTTGCTGCAGCGAATGTGGGCTGCACCTTGAAAAGATCGTCCAGTGCCTTGGTACCGGCCAAGTGGTGAGCAGTGGGACATACTCCGCAAATCCTTGATGTGATACGGGGCAATTCTTCTGCCGGACGGCCTTCGCAGAACTTTTCAAAACCACGCAGTTCAGGGATTTGCAAATAAGCTTGGTTCACCTCACCGCTCTGGTCCAGGAATATTTCAATCTTCCCATGCCCTTCCAATCGGGTTATAGGATCAATAGTGATTTTTTTCATGGCAGCGTATCCTCCTTATGGGGGTTACAGGCGTTTGCGTCTCAACAATGAGGCGGGAAGTGAAAATTTATAGAATGTTCCTGCCGGATCTACAATGCTATCCAATAAATCCTTTTCCTGATCTTCTGGCAATGTTTCCTCTATATCCAAACCCAAGAGGGAGGCCACCATTGTCAGGGCACTTGCCCCCTGCTCTATTACACCGTCAACCGGTCCGAAGCATCCCCTGCAGGGCATGTTTGCCCTAATACACGTTTCTCCACAACCCGAACGAGTGGCAGGGCCCATACAAATCACTCCTTGATCCAAAAAACACTTTTCAGGATCCAGGCGTACTTCCCACGGACGCTTAATCTGGCGGATCGATATTTTGTCCGGTTTGCTGTCCCTTACCGGACAAGTGTCGCACAAGGCCTTGGTTGGAGCTAGTACCGTCCCCCTGACAGGTAGAGTTCCGGATAAAATAGTGTTGATAGCATTCATGATCAAATCCGGTGGTGGAGGACAACCTGGTAGGTAATAATCCACGCTTACGGTTTGATCCAAGGTCTTTACTGTGTCGTAGAATTCGGGCAATGTGAGTTCTCCCCCTTCGACCGGGGTATGCAATTGTGGAGTTATACCTTGGGGATTGTCCATGGTAGGGACTTCCTTGAACACCCGATTGAATATTTCCTCCTTGTCATGGAAGTTAGCCAGGCCCGGAATACCTCCCATATGGGAGCAAGATCCAAAGGCTACAACCAACTCCGATTTCTTTCTCAATAAATGGGCCATTTCCTCTTGTTCTTCTAGTCTTATGGCACCATTTATAAAACTGACTGCGATCTCTCCATCTTGCAAATTCTCTACATCCTTTCTCTTGAAATCCATGGCAACCGGCCAAAAGACTATATCCACTGCATCTGCAACACCGAGCAAATCATGATTCAGATCAACCACCGTCTCCTCGCAACCTCCGCATGATGCACACCAATAAAATGCGACCTTTGGTTTTGCCATTGTTGCCTCCTTTGATTGCGATTAGATTAAAGCCCCAAAAATAATTAAATTGGATTCAGTGATTGTATCAAAATGTTAAAATCTTGTGGCCTATTGCACTTGCCTTAGTAGGATGACCATGATTAACAATAGTGATAAAGGATTTTTTCCTCTTGGTAATTGCCTGTTATCATTGTACAGTCAACTGGGGAATTCAAGTGCGGACGGATGTAGAGACAAATGTTCTGGATGGAGGAAATGAATTGTAACAAAGAAGATAAATCAGCCAATAACACAAGGAATGCCTTAATTATCGTATCTTTCTCCTTGCAAAAGGATAAATACAAAAAGACATGCATTTTATTGCACCTTAATTAAATTTTGTGTAATGAAAAAGTATCTCTTTTAGCACAACTACATAAAGTATTCTTTATTTTTTACTATATCACATATAATCGAAAAAAAGTCAATACATTTTTTATGATATACTAAATCAAGGGTTTTCAAAATCTATGCCAAAGGTTCATTAGTATCCTTGATTCGCTGTGAAGGGATGAATTTAAAGAGCTATTTGTGCTTATCCTCGAAAAGCATTCTGATCTTTTCAAGCAACTCCGCTCTTTGGTAGGGTTTTTTCAAGAAAGCATCAGCTCCGTATTTTTCCGGATTTTGTTCCACATCACTGGAAGCATACCCGGTTACAATAATAACCTTGACTCCGGGGTCGAATTCCCGCAATTTTTGAATACAGGCGTCCCCGCTCATCCCAGGCATTCCAATATCAACCATTACCAGATCGATCTTGTCATGATCATGTTTATAGGTTTCAATAGCACTCGCACCATCCAGCTCACTACAAACAGTATAGCCACTGTTTTCCAAAATATCAGTAACCAAATCAACAAGCATCTCTTCGTCATCTACCACCAATACTGTCTCATTTCCCCGCAAATCATCCCAGGATATATTCGATTCTTTCGAATCCTCTTTTGTTAATTCCCGGTCCTGATCTCCATCAACCGGAAAATAGATAGTAAAACTCGTCCCTCTACCTATTTCACTATAACATTTGATAGTCGCGTTATGGGATCTCACAATTCCGTAAACAGTGGAAAGTCCCAAACCCGTTCCCTGATTCACGTCTTTAGTAGTAAAAAAGGGTTCAAATATTTGTTCCCGGATTTCTTTATCCATACCCCTACCTGAATCCGTAACAGATAAGGTAACAAATTTTTCCGGAACTGGATTTGAATCCACCTCAGCTGGCTCAAACTTCTCTTCCCTGGTTATAATCTCAATTGTACCATTAGTTTCCAGGGGAATGGCATCAGAAGCATTGTTCACAAGGTTGATCAGTACCTGCTCCAACTGTGTCCTATCAGCATTGATAAAAGGGAGATTCGGAGGCAGGTCGGTATTGAGTTCGATATTTTTGGGGATGGTCCTTTTCAAAAACCCTGCGAGATTGTTTATAATGCTATTCAAATCCTGCAATTGAAACGAGACCGAGACCTTCCGCCCCAAGGTAAGTAATTGCTTAACCACATCCTTGGCTCTGGAAGTAATACGCTCCAATTCCTTTACATAACGCCTGTCCGAATCTTCTGATTCTTTATCTGAAAGCAGCAATTCTATATTACCGGATAACCCCTGCAGAAGATTATTGAATTCATGGGCAACCCCCCCGGCCAACCTTCCCACAGCTTCCATCTTCTGGGACTCTCTTAATTGCTTTTCCAAGCGTGTCTGTTCAGTGATATCAAGAAAGGAGACCACCCTTTGATCGCTTTCCGGAAGTTGAACCACGGAATTTACAACGGTTTTTATATTCCTGAATTTATCGTACACGCGTATTGTATATTTTGTTGGGGGTGTGTTGCGGTGATTATTCGAGGATTTGCCCCTGTTATAATGATAGTCCAATACAATATCTAAATCCTCGGGATATACAAACTCAGTAAAGCTATACCCCACCAGATCTTCGCTGGAATATCCGGTTATCTCTTCAATCTCTTTGTTGGCCATGACTATCCTGGTAGATTCATCCACTATAACAGTAGCAGTCCCCGTGTTTTCAAACACAGTACGGTATTTTTCTTCATTCTTCATCAATGCCTTTTCTGTATTTTTAAGTTCAGTTACGTCCAGGAAGGCTCCCACTAAACCTGCCAATTCCCCATCTGCATTCCGAAAACAGGCCTTGTTTATATAACAGTACCTTTCTCCTTTCTTGTTATGCGGGATCAAATATTCATAGTCCGAGAAGCTTGAGTCAGTCTTGGACAAGAGATCATAGTCGTTTTTTGTAAAGTATTCAGCCACTTCTTGAGGCCAGCATTCCTTGGGAGTCCTTCCCTGAACCTCCTCAGGAGTCATGCCGGTAAATTCGGCAAATGCTTGATTAACGAATTGATATCTTCCATGTATATCTTTGGAAAAAAACGGCATGGGAAGAGCGGACAAAATTGCTTCCATAAAGTTGCGACTGAATAAAAGCTGTCTTTCCGCATTCTTTCTCGCTGTTATGTCGAAACAGGCAATTATTCCCGCTGCCTTGCCTTGAAATTCCGTAGTATTACCACTTAGGTGTATCCACTTTTCTGTACCTTGTTTGGAAACAATCAGAAATTCATAGTCAGATTGAAGTTGTTCCCCTATTTGTCTTTTTTTACCCATCTCTTTTACCATATCAATGTAATCGGGATGAACAAATTCCCAAAATTGCATATTCATAAGTTCTTCCCTGGAATAACCGCTTATCCTTTCTGCAGCAGGATTGGCGTAAATCCATTTATCTTCCTGATAGAGCAAAATACCCAGTGGCACAGTCTCAGCCAAGATCCTGAACTTGTTTTCACTTTCTTCCAAATCATTCACTACTTTCTTGAACGTGGTAATATTACGCATTATAACCAAAATATAGGATGCTCCCTCATGGGATACAAAACTAAAGGACACATCCATATAATATTGTTTATTTTCTTTAGATCTTATCTGGAAATGGAAGTTCTGGGGTATTCCATCGGGTTTCTCATATATTTCCGATAGTATTTGATCTATGGTATAATCATCATTTTGATTGCACAATATCGACATGTCTTGACCAATCAATTCATTCTCTGAATATCCGCTCAATTCAAGAGTTACCAAATTAACTTCCACAATGGATTTATCGTTGATATCCAAAAGCAGGATAGCATCATTGGTAGCATTGAAAATCGCCTTGTATCTTTCAGTATATTCCAACAAGGCCTTTGTTTTGCTGTGACTCTTCCTTTGAAGGCTAAAATTCCAGAAAATCAACAAGCTTACAAAAAACATCCCAATTATTAGACATAGATTGTTTTCTTGATATAAACTTCCCCAAAATGAAGTTGGCTGTGATTGAGGATTTTGTTCTGAAGTGATTTTCAAATTGTTTTGCATTTCTATGTAACTAAAATCGGAGAGACTGTCTTTTATAGGGAGCTTAATTGCATTTGTTTGTGGAGTGTGAACAGTTTGGAGGAAGTTTTTCTGTTGTGCAATCATGTGATGATCCCCGGGCTTTTCCATTGCACCGGAGGCATTATTCCAAAATAACAGGGGGAAAAAAATAAATATATGTAAGGTAAAAATCAGGAATAAGTATTTCTTGTATGCAAACATGAATAGTCCAAAGAATTTAACAGCCATAGCCGGGTTGAAATTTACAGGGTTTCCAGGTTCACGCTTCACAGTAACGGATGAAAAATGTTGAGCGGATCAATACTGTCTAAGAATATTCCCCATTATAATTAACTTTGTGAACATCTTATCACAAGCAAATTCAAAAAAACAAATAAACACTTACTTGGATTAAATTATTCTTGTATTCTTAAATTCTTCCACTATGAACCTTGAACCAGTGGAACAGACACGTTTGGTTGCAGTTGGCCAAATCAGCATACCAATATTGCTGATTGTTTCGATTATGTATCTACCAGATTCTTGCTTTTGGTCCCCAGTTTGGCGTTTATCTTGTCAATCTGTTTTTCCAGTTTCAATCTTTTTTCAGGATCTTCTTCAGTGTAAAATTTTTTTAAAATAAAATTCCTGCAATCGTAAAGGTTGTGCTTTTCATTATCCACATGAACTATTTTCTGGCATATAGGGCAAGGCCTGTATTCTTCTCTGGAATCGTATTCTTCATTGTTAGACATATCCATCAAAAGACGCGCCTGCAAAAAGTCTTTTGCAGGCAGTTTTATGGTTTTAGAGTGTTCTCGCTACTTCGTAGTCGAGATTGCCAAAGTTTTACGAAAAATCAAAGACTTATAACTAGCATGTTTCAAAATCTGATAATTAAAGCT
>CAJXKR010000142.1 GCA_913055815.1 uncultured Desulfohalobiaceae bacterium
GCTACCGTTATAACATCTATTGTTTCACCAAGTGCATTGAATATTTCTAATGTATATCCATCTTCTTCGTTAGCTATTGGATGATATTCAACAATAGTTGCAACATCTCCTTTTTTAAGATCATTCTCAGGGATATCTATTCTTAAAGCAACTTCTTGAAATAGTTTATAAGCCATTCGATTACCCCCTTTTATCAGGATACATAGTAATAAATTTAGTATCTTTTGTTATCTTTTCTGTTATCCAGATTGTACAAACTTTTAAGTGTCCTCCATTTAGGGAGTTTAATTTCCCTTTTATTTCAAAAGTTTGACCATAATCTGTGTTTTCAATTGGTACGGCCTCATTGGGTAAAATTTGTTCCCTTAAATCCTTTTCTAGTGTTTTCCAATTTTCCAGGGTGTATCCAACGTTAGCAAGCCATTGTGATTTATCATTTCTACTTCGTAAGACTAATAAATATTTAGTCAGTTTTTCTTGGCTGATGGTAGTTGTATCCAGTGTATGTCAATTATGTATACGTCCTTTTGTCAAATTTTGTGTAAAACTAACCGCTAAGCCAAGATCGTGCTCCACTTCTTCTAGGGTCATGGTAGTGTCATTCCCCTGTCTCAGCTGTTCCAAAGCCTGCTCGCCTAAATAGGCGTCTTCGAGGTCATCTAGATGTTCTTCAATAGCTTCGTGGATGTAGTAGGTTGCTGTTCTGCCTGTTCGTTTTGCCAATGCCTGGAGTCTTTGATATGTTTCCTCAGGTAAGCGTACAGCGGTTTGTTTGACCATGATTTTCTCCTTTTGATTATCAGTGGCTTTTGATTGTTTTATTCTAATTTTTTGTGGATATTTTACAACTTGACTTATAAAATATCCATGTTAATTTGAGACTATGTTTACAAGATGGCTCAATATTTCTTCTGATCTGAGTGGTTTGCTGGTTGGGCCCAGGAGATCGGGCAAAACTACATTTCTCAAACAAAACTTCCCTGATTTTAAATACACCAGCCTGGATGATCTGGATTATTTGGACTGGGCTAGTACTGATCCCAAGGGTTTTGTCCAGGAGTTGGGTCAATCCGGAATAATTGATGAAATACAGAGGGTTCCCCGCCTTACAATAGCTGTAAAACATGCTATCGATAGTTATAATGCCTTGATATTGATGACCGGCTCCAGTTCACTGGGACTTTTGGACACTTCAACCGAGACTCTGGCCGGTAGAATCAATATCCATTCCCTGCCCACCGCATGTTGGGGTGAAGATCTGGGTCCACCCACTCATGCAATATTTAAAGATAAAGCAAGCTATCTGCAAATCAAGGAAGGGAATCGACAACTGTACAAAGCCATGACCTTTGGTCAATTCCCGGAAGTACTTACTTGCGGGAGCGAAGAAGAAAAACAGGAGATATTAACACGCTATAAGAACACTTACTTCTCCAGGGATATTATGCAACTATCCAATATTGAAAATATGGAGGGCTTGCTGGCCATTTTTCACAACCTTGTTCATAGTTTGGGATCACATCTTGAAGTCTCCAATTTTGCCAGGGAAGCCGGAGTGAGTCATTCAACAGCCAAAAAATATTTGAATGCCCTTGCAGGGGCTGAGCTTACTTTCAGGTTGCAGGGTTACCAATTCGGTCCTGCAAAGAGGTTTTTAAAGGCTACCAAGACATATTTTGCAGACAACGGCATTATTCAAAGCTTAAACGTTCCTGTAAGTCAGGGACCGCTACTGGAAAACTTTGTTATAGCTGAACTGGAAAAACGAAGAAAGCTGGGATATATACCGACAGACAGGTTTTACTATTATAAAAGCGCAGCTGGTCATGAGGTTGATCTGGTATTCGAATTGGAAAATACTTTGTACGCCATTGAAGTCAAACATACCAAAAGGCCCGGGAACAAGGAGTTAAAAAACCTGAAAAAATTTGAAACCACTAAAGATGTTAAAATAAAGCGTTTCCTTTTTTATCTGGGCGAAGACTATACTACAATTGACAATGTTCAACTGATCCCTGTAGCAGCCCTGTTTCGGGGAAAATGATTAATTTATTCTATTTGTTTTTTTTCTACGCCCAATAAATTACATACATCTTCAAATACCTTAGCTGCAAGTGCATAAAATTGCTGTGCATCCTCAAGGGTTGGCTTACCGTCGGGAAGAAGGTCGAAATCTCCTGGATAACGAGAATCTATGTATAAATCATCCAGCACTAATATCAAATCGTCTTCGTGATTTTCAATATTGATACTGACCAAATCTATCAGGCTTTGTAATTTATGGACTTTTGGGATTTTGATATTTTTAAATTCTAAAAGAGCCTAAAGTGACTTTTCAATTGTTTGGTGAGAATGGAAGGCAACGATAGGGGTAAGATGCTCAATTTTTGAGATATAAAAAATATTATCTAAATCCAATTTGGCAGCTTTAAGCCATTCTTTGGCTAGATTGTTACTCATAGTAATCTGATTCCTTTTTCCATTATATCTTGACAAAAATTGCTATTTAAATTTAAGAATTCTTGGTGCATCTTTTTTGTATGTGTCACAACATCTATTGGTACATTCTTTTGCAAGTTTCTAACTGCCTTGGAAACTTTTAATCTTATTTCTTTTTTCTCTTTAAAATTTTGCGGTATAAAATCATCATTTGTTACCACATATATATCCAGATCACTATCCTTCTCTGGTTCTCCCCACGCATAACTACCAAACAGGATGACTTTTTCCGGTCTCAGCGGCTTAAGTTGTTCGACGATTTGATTTTTTATTGATTCTATATCAGTCATACAAAATTACCAAGCTAATGAAAAGTAGCTCTGTAAGATTCAAATTAAGATTCAAATTTAAAAACTTACTTCATAACGATTGCATTTAGCAATTCTTTTATCATATTTTACAGTGTTTGCCAATGTCGCTTCTAAATTGACTTTTACTTTGGGATACCCTTAAGAACCTGACCTGCTGGCAAAGTGCAGCAGTTTGTTTTGATAGCTTCAAAATCCTGGAAAAGGCTGGAGTCAAGATTGAATTGATTTATTTCCCGGAAGGCCTGCTCTGCTCTTTGAAAGTCTAGATCCAAGGTCCTGTAAATATTCTCAGGTGCTATCATATTTGTATTCCGGTTTCTTTTGCTGTTTTAAAAATATTTTTTTCCGGTTGGTTAGGGGAATTTATTATTACGTCAATTTTTTGATCCCCGAGTTTAAATTTCAGATTGGAGAGAAAACTGATTTTGTCTTCAAGGCAAGAATCTTTGTCTGTTTCAATGTATAGATCTATATCCCCGCCTTTTTCATGATCCTTTACCCTGCTTCCGAACAAGAAAATCCGTGCATCGGAGCCAAAAATATCTTTAGCTACTTCCTTGATGGTGTTTTTTTCAAAATCAGTGAGTCTCATATGTTATTGTACTTTTTGAATATACATCAGTAACGATCCTTATTGTCCCTGTAATCAGCTATATTTAATCCCGGGCAATGCCTCTCAGGGATTCAAGTTTTACCTGAGGGATGAGGATGCTGTCTTTTCTAAAATTGTCAGCTTTTGTTGAGGTTGCAGGTGAAGGCGTTCTCGTAAAGCCCTTGGAATGTCAATCTGGTAATTACTGGAAATAGTGGTTTGCATGGAGCTTTTCCTTTTCCAATATCGATACTTTAATCGTAAGTTATTTTGGTGTTTCTATCAATACCACCATCATGCCGGTTTATGGTTTTTTTGTTCTATTAGGGGATAATAAATCATGGGCTTATCGTAGACGAGAAATGATTGCTTGGTTATGGAATGGGTTAGTGGATACAACTGTGTAGAGTTTCGGTTGTTCAAGATTCCTTCATGAACCTGCATTCCACGCCTAGATCCTCTGCTGCTTGAAACATGCCCTTATCAGCTGTAACTATTTGTAAGTCCTCAGCAGAGGCAATTGCTAGATGAAGGGCATCAAGAGTTCTCAAGGAAGTGCTTAACAGGCTGAGCCATCCCCGGGCCAGCTTCCAATGGTGATTTTTCACTTCAACAACGGTAAAGAGGTTTGTTTCCAGATGAGAAGAAAACATGGCCAGAATGCGATTGGCGTCTGCTTTTTTGATCTCCCCTGTCCTCACCTTTTTGGCAACTGCTGAAAAAAACTCCACTTCTGTCAAGGAACTCAAGGCCGGCCTGACCTGCTGAACAAGCAGGTCTTGGACCTGAACGCTCAATGGTTCGGGAGAATAATAGGCTGCGAGGACACTTGTATCCACATAGAGCATCAAAATCTTTCCTGTTCACGCTCTTGTATGACTGTTTGACTGAGTGCTTCTCCTCGCATCTGAATGGAGTTGCGAAATTTACTCAAGTCGGGAAGCCTTCTTGACTCTTTTTCAACAGGGACAAGTCTGGCAATCTTTTTTCCGCGTCTAAGAATAAATATCTCCTCTCCTTCTTGGATCCTGTTCAAGAGGGAGCTAATATTGGACCGGGCTTGTTTTACATTGACTTCCACAAATATTCCTCCTGTCTAGATAAAATCCATATATATTATATCAGTGTACATCAAAAAGTCAACCTGTGTACAAGTTCTCAATAAGGTGTTTGTCGTGGATGTTCCAGTAACGGTGGACTAAACTGTTTCTAAAATCAAAGAATGGTATTAATTCTTGGAAGAGATCCTTAAACTGCTTCTACTTGCTGATCGCTTATATCTTTCTCCTTGCTGTCAAATTTTATTCCCACCAGGTAGATATTTTTTCCCAAGTTTTGATATTTTTCCTGATATCTCCTTTCCTTGATCTGTTCTAGTGGGTTCTGTTCGTTACTGTCCACCTTGAATTCTATTATTACTACCTTGTCCTGCATTTGCAGGGTAAGGTCGATCCTGCCCTTGTTGGTGGTATCTTCTGCTATTACCTGATAGCCAAGGGCGGATAGATAGACAAAGACAACACTGCAGTAGTAGCCCTCGTAGCGGGAAATGATGTTGTTGGCATAATTGTGGTAGGGGATGGAAGAGAAAATTGCCTTCAGCTCAGTTATGAAGCCCTCAAAATTATTGTTTTGCAAGTTTTCGAAGAGATTGCTCTCGTAATCCAGCTTGGTGTATCTTTGATCGGTCAGGTAATCGATAAGCAGTTCGTTAAGGGCAAACTGGATTTCCAGATTGGGGATGGTTAGTTTGTATTTGATCCTCCCCATAGCATCCTGGGTCTTGTCTTCAAAGGTCAGGTACCCGGTCTGCCACAATAGTGCCAACAGGTCTATATATTCCACGTCAAAGGCCTCGAGCTTTTCTTCTGCTATCACAGCTTGTTCAATCCTGGGAATATAGTAGTTCTCCTCCTCCAGCTTCTTGATCAAGAATGTCGGGTTACCTGTGTTCCACCAGTAGTTGCGGAACTCCAGGTGGTTGGATATGAACAGAAGTATGTCAAAGGGATTGTATACCTTTTCCCCGAAGTAGTAATATCCGTTGTACCAGAGTTGAACCAGGTCCAAATTGGCCCCTTTTATATGTTCGTTAAAGACAGTGGTCAGATCTTCGTGGGTATAGCCACAGATTTCTGCATATTCCTGATTTATTGTGATATCCTGCAGGTTGTTCAGGCCGCTGAAGAGGTTCATCTTGGAGAACTTGCTCACTCCGGTTATGAATACGAACCTGACAAGGCTGTCATTGTCCTTGATTACCGAGTACAGGTTTTTGAGTATGTGTCTGGCATTTTGTGCGTATTCCTTGTCTGTAATATTATCCAGGATAGGCTTGTCGTATTCGTCCACCAGGATTACTACCTGCTCCTGGTACTGTTTGTTTGCATTATAGATAAGCTGTTCAAAATCGGTCCTGTAGTCCCCGCTTAGTTCGGATTCAATATCCAGATCCCGGATATTCCTTTTGAAATTGTTGTATATCTCCTTTTTTATCTCCTCCTCTTCGATATAATCCCCGCTTCCGAAACTGATCTTTATCACCGGATGCCTTTTGAAGTCGTGCTTGTCGTGGATATAAAGTCCCTGGAAAAGTTCCTTGTTCCCCTGGAAGATCTCCTTCAGGGTGTCCAAGAACAGGCTCTTCCCGAACCTCCTGGGCCTGGACAGGAAGTAGTACTTCCCTCTGTTGATCAGTTTATGCGCAAAATGGGTCTTGTCCACATAAACGTAGTCTTTCAGGATGATTTCACTGAGGGTTTGGATGCCTATGGGAAGCTTCTTCATAATAATTGGCCCTTGGGGTTACAGGACAAGTATTTGCCGAATCAGTTTGTTGGTGTCCGGATTTGTTCGATTTGCCTAGTTTTCATCCGGAAACTGCCCTTTTCCCGTTTGACTACGTCAATCTTCAAAATTATTCGTCGACGTATTAAGATACGCCTCCTCATAATTTTTTGATTTCCTTGTCAAACGAAAAAAAATCTAGTTACCGAATTGAAAACTTACTATTTCCATATCCGGAAATTAGGAATTTCCGGATGGGAACTACCTAGCTTGAATTATACCGGTAAGACATGGAATTGGCAAGGCCAAGTTCATGAGTAGTTTAGATCTGTTAGCGGCCCTCGCAGGACACACGGCCAACTTCACTGTATATCGTTTGTTTGGTGTCAAAAAACACCCCACTCGAAAGTTGATTCGCTGATAAAAAACATGTGAACAGATACTTTGGGACTATGTGGTTAAATTGTCGCCCATCCATTGGATAAGAGGCAGGCCTTTGAAATCGGCATCGGAAGTGTACAGAGTTGCTTCATGCATCTGTGCTGTAGCATAGACCATGGCATCTGCCATGGCGAGACCGTAAAGGAGGGCGATGTCTGCCGCTTTGATTGCCAAGTAGTCGTCCAGGGGGATAACGGTTGATTGCTTCATGTAACTGGTAGCCAGAATGGCCTTTTCTTCTCCCACTTCACGTTTGAGAATCTTGTATACTTCGTAGAGCACCACCCCGGGGAGGAGGATTTGATCTACTTCTGCAAGGCATTGTTCATACCTCTCGGCCAGATCGCCATCTGTCAACCATTCCAACCAACCGCAAGAGTCAACTATGTGCATCAGTACCGATCCTTTTTGTCTCTATAATCAGCTACATTTGCACCTCGCGCTATGCCTCGCAGGGATTCAAGCTTTACCTCAGGGACGAGGATGAGCATGCCGTCTTTCTCTAAAATTGTCAGCTTTTGCTGTGGTTGCAGGTGAAGGCGTTCTCGTACTGCCCTTGGAATGACAACCTGGTATTTACTGGAAATAGTGGTTTCCATGGAAATTCTCCTGTTTTAATATCGATAGCTATACTGTAAGACATCTTGGTGTTGCAGTCACTATGACCGGCATTGATAGGTAGTCAGTTTTTTTGGGTAGATGAATTTATCTTTAGGCAATTTCATTTTTCAGCATATTCTCAGGTGCTATCATATCTGTATCCCGGTTTCTTTTGCTATTTGAAAAATCTTTTTTTCCGGTTGATTGGGGGAATTTATTATTACGTCAATTTTTTGATCCCCGAGTTTAAATTTAAGATTGGATAGAAAACTGATTTTATCTTCAAGGCAAGAATCTTGGTCTGTTTCTATGTATAAATCTATATCCCCGCCTTTTTCATGGTCCTTTACCCTGCTTCCGAACAAGAAAATCCGTGCATCGGGGCCAAAAATATCTTTAGCTGTTTCCTTGATGGTTTTTTTTTCAAAATCAGTAAGTCTCATACCACCTGGTCAGTTAATAGTTAATGGTTGGGAAACAAAGCGTTGTAAAAACAGGGGATACAAAACAAATTGTTAATAATTGTTCAATTGTAAAAAAAAGATGGCCTCCTTGACCAACCGGATCAAGGGCAATCTTGACCAACCGGATCAAGAAACTACAAATGATTATGCAAAGATGCCAAAAATTCTGCTAGTTTTTATTGAATTCCCTCCACTTCGTAGTCAGTGATATTCTTTTCGCTACTGTCAAATTTTATTCCCACCAGGTAGATATTTTTGCCCGAGTTTTGATACTTCCGGTAATACTTCCTTTCCTTGATCTGTTG
>CAJXKR010000143.1 GCA_913055815.1 uncultured Desulfohalobiaceae bacterium
GGAAACTGCGAATGATTGAAGGTTATAACCCTACTTGGCAGGATTTATATCACAGTATTATCTGACTAGATTCCGGCTGAAGCCTGTGCTGGACTACGTTCCAGTACCGGAATGACGAAAAAAAGAAAGATTCATATGAAGAACTAAAAGTACGCAAAAGTCGGATGAACCAAAAGAACTATTTCTCGCTACTACGTAGTCGAAAAAATTTTTTATCTTTACAGTCACAGTCACTGATAACCGATAACTGATTTTCATAATTCGTTGTGCCTGTCAGGGCATGGGGGCGATCATAAAAAGTCACAAGTTGTGAGTAATAAACTGTATTTATGATTTTTTTTGATAAAATATAGGACATCGAACCTAAAAGGACGAACTTCGAACGCTTCAACAGTCTGTTTGATTTTTGTTTATTATTGGGATAACCTGGAATTAAACCAGGAGTTAAAGGAGCAGCAAAGAAAATGAAAGTGGTAGTTCAAAAATTCGGCGGGAGTTCAGTCGCTAATCTGGAACGTATGCGCCAGGTACAGGAAAAGGTGGAGAGGAAATTGAACAAGGGCTACAAAGTAGTAGCCGTTCTATCCGCCATGTCGGGAGAGACCGATCGCCTCCTCAATCTGGCCGAGGACTTTTCCTCCAGTCCTGACAAGGATGAACTGGACACTCTTCTGTGCACAGGGGAACAGACCTCTACTGCACTTTTCTCCATGCTAATGCGGGACAAAAACATCAAGACCAGGTCGGTGCAGGGATTCCAGATTCCCATGCACACTGACAGCTTTTTTGGTAAATCCAGGATCAGAAATATAAGTTCAGAGAATCTCCTGAACTTGTTAAACGACTACGACGTATTGGCAGTAGCCGGTTTTCAGGGTTGCGATCAAGATCAAAGGCTAACCACCCTGGGCAGGGGAGGCTCGGACACCAGCGCCGTAGCCCTGGCTGCCGCACTGGATGCCGAGTTGTGCGAGATTTTCTCCGATGTGGACGGAGTCTTTACTACGGATCCCAACGTGTGTATGCAGGCACAGAAGATGGACAGGATAGCCTACGATGAAATGCTGGAAATGGCCAGCATGGGAGCAAAAGTCCTGCAAATACGTTCAGTCGAATTTGCAAAGAAATACAATGTCCCGGTACACGTACGTTCCACTTTTAACGACATCCCGGGGACACTACTAGTGCAGGAGGATAAAAATATGGAAGGAGCTCTAGTATCCGGAATAGCCTATGATAAAAACCAGGCCAGAATCACCCTGGTGAATGTATTTGATCAGCCAGGCATTGCTTCCAAGGTTTTCAATCCCTTGGCAGATGCGGGAATTGTCGTTGACATGATAGTACAGAATTTCAGCAAGGAAAACAAGACCGATATCACCTTTACAGTGTCCAGGGAAGAATTGGAAAAGGCACTGGAAATCATCGAGGAGACCAAGGATGAGATAGGTGCTGTAGACATTCTCTCTGATACCAACGTGGCAAAGGTGTCTGTAATAGGAGTTGGAATGCGCAACCATTCCGGAGTGGCGGGTATTGCCTTTAAAGCACTGGATACTGAAAATATAAACATTATGATCATAAGCACCTCGGAGATAAAGATCTCCTGTCTGGTGGAAGAAAAGTATACCGAACTTGCAGTCAGGACACTGCACGAGGCCTTTGAATTGGACAAGTCCACTTCCGATTCCTATATGGAAAATGAACAGGCCGAAAGGTGTTAGAGTATTCAAGTTTTCAACTCTAAAACCTAAAACC
Organism: uncultured Desulfohalobiaceae bacterium; assembly: GCA_913055815.1. Classification (GTDB taxonomy): domain Bacteria; phylum Desulfobacterota; class Desulfovibrionia; order Desulfovibrionales; family Desulfothermaceae; genus CAJXKR01. The sequence continues at coordinate 1,759 of CAJXKR010000143.1, forward strand.
TTATAACTTATAACATACAGCTTGCAACCTGATTATGACAAAAAAAATCTGGACATACGACACCACATTAAGAGACGGCACCCAGGCGGAAGACGTCAACCTCTCCACCGGGGACAAGATAAGGGTTGCCCAAAAACTGGATGATTTGGGCATAGACTACCTGGAGGGAGGATGGCCGAGTTCCAATCCCACGGATGAGCAATTTTTCCAGGAAATAAAGAACTATCAATTCAAGAACGCCAAAATAGCCGCTTTTGGAAGCACCCACAATCCCAAGCTTACTCCGGAGTCGGATGAGGACTTCCAAAAAATTGTGCAGGCAGGCACGGAAGTAGTCACTCTTTTCGGCAAGACCTGGGAGGTGCATGTTAGCGAGGCGTTACGTACCACCAAGGAACACAACCTGAACCTGATTCATGACTCCCTGGCCAGTATACGTCCTCATGTGCAGGAACTGTTCTTTGATGCAGAACACTTTTTCGACGGTTTCAAGGCAAACAAGGACTTCGCACTGGATTGCCTGAAAAGGGCGGAACAAGCAGGAGCTGACAATTTAATCCTCTGCGACACCAACGGGGGCACACTCACTTTCGAGATCCAGGAGATCATAGAACAGGTGCAACAGGAACTGCCAAACGCCTCTCTGGGGATCCACACCCATAATGATTCCGAACTGGCTGTTGCAAACTCCATCCAGGCGGTAAAATCCGGTATAACCCAGGTACAAGGGACAATCAACGGTTTCGGGGAAAGGTGTGGCAACGCGAACCTGTGTTCCATCATACCCAGCCTGGAGTTAAAACTGGGATACAAATGCCTGCCCGAAGGTCATCTGGAAAAGCTGACCTGGATATCCCACTTTGTTTCCGAAGTTGCCAATATTAGACCCTTCGCCAGGCAACCATTCGTGGGTCATTCCGCTTTCGCACACAAGGGAGGAGTGCACGTCAGCGCCATCAGGCGAAACCCCAAGACCTACGAGCACATCACACCCGAGGACGTGGGCAACAAGCAGCGGGTACTCTTGTCCGACCTGGCAGGCAAGAGCAACATACTGTTCAAGGCCAAGCAGTTCGGTCTCGAGATAGAAAAGGACGATCCGTTCGTAGCTGAAATCCTGAACCGGGTCAAGGAACTGGAGAGCAAGGGATTCGAATTCTCAGTTGCAGAGGCCTCTTTCGAGCTGCTTATGAACAACACCCTGGGCAAGGTGAAAAAGTACTTCACCCTGCTGGGCTTCAGGGTTATGGATGCCAAGACCGAAGAGAACCAGGAGCCCTTTTCCGAGGCCACGGTAATGATCCAGGTAGCCGGAGAGACCGTTCACACTGCCTCCACCGGGAAAGGACCAGTCAACGCACTGGACAACGCCCTGAGGAAGGGACTGGAAACTTACTATCCCCAGCTGATCCACGACATGAACCTGCTGGACTTTAAAGTGCGCATACTGGCACCCAGTGTAAACGACGCACCCGGCACCGCCTCCAGGGTTAGAGTATTTATAGAATCCGGGGACAAGGAAATGCGATGGACCACAGTGGGAGTCTCATTCAACATAATTGAAGCGAGTTGGCAGGCCCTGCTGGATTCCATAAACTACAAACTGTTCAAGGATGACAAGAACATTTAGACCGGCAGTAACCTCCTTATTTATGCTTGTATCAACAGCTTTAACATGACCCTTGACTGTGTTTTTCGTTCATCGTTCCAGGAACAAAGAACCGTGAAAGCTCTCGTAACTATTCTTGATTTCTTTAAAACCAAGAACGAGGAACAAAGACCCGGTGAACGATTACCATTTGTCCGGTTGCCTCATTATCTTGCAAAAAGTACCAAACAATCCAAACAAGACATACCAATACAGTGCAATCATTCAAATAAGCAGCAAAATTTGCATACAAATCCAGAAAAAACAACTAGGAGGAAATAATGAACTCAATCAAGGGAACAAATACTGAACAAAACGTACTTACCGCATTTGCCGGTGAATCACAGGCCAGAAACAGGTATACGTATTTTGCCAGCCAGGCAAAAAAGGAGGGATTCGAACAAATATCCTTTATCTTCGAAGAGACTGCAAACCAGGAGAAAGAACACGCCAAAAGGCTCTTCAAGCTCTTGGAGGGTGGCACCGCGGAAGTCCGGGCCTCGTTTCCAGCCGGAAAGGTAGCCTCCACGCTGGAGAACCTGAAAGAGGCAGCAAATGGAGAAAACTACGAACAAACCGAAATGTATCCCAACTTTGCAAAGGAGGCAAAAGAAGAAGGGTTCAACGAGATTGCAGCTATATTCGAAAACATCGCTGTAGCTGAAAAGTTCCATGAAAAGAGATACAAGGACCTGGCCAAAAACATTGAAAACAACCTTGTTTTCCAGAAAAATGAAAAGGTAACCTGGAGATGCAGGAATTGCGGCTTCATTCATGAAGGTACGGAAGCTCCCAAGGAGTGTCCTGCATGCGCTCATCCCCAGGCACACTTCGAGCTATTGGCTGAAAACTGGTAATTAATGAGGCACTAATTAGTGCCTGACTGAAAACCGTGATTGGACGTAAACTTGCCCAGATACGAGGAGCAAAAAGATTTTGAAACCGCAGTGTATATTAATACATGAGGATTTCAAAGGCTTAAAGCGACGAAGTAGATGGGTGAATTTACGTCCAATCACTAATTAGTATAAAAAACAAGATGGAGTAATTATGCAACCTGTAGAAATAAAACCAGGTATCTATTGGGTAGGTATTGTAGACTGGAATCTAAGGGATTTTCACGGATATGCCCAGACCCAGCACGGAACTACCTATAACGCCTACCTGGTGATCGATGACAAGGTGACCCTGTTCGACACAGTGGAACAAAAATATTGCGAGGACTTCCTCTGCCAAATCGGACAAATAATAGATCCGGAAAAGATCGACTATATAGTGGTAAATCACACTGAACCGGACCACGGTAGCAGCCTTCCCAATGTTGTGCACAGGGTGAATCCGGAAAAAATCCTGACCTCCAAGATGGGAAAAGAGTTCATGGTGGGCCGCTATCATCCGGAAAACTGGTCCATAGAGACTGTTTCAGACGGGCAGAGCGTTAGCCTGGGAAAACGCTCTGTTACCTTCATGGAAACGCGCATGCTGCACTGGCCGGACAGCATGGTGTCCTACATCCCGGAAGAAAAGCTACTGATATCCCAGGATGCGTTCGGGCAGAACATTGCCAGCAGTGAACGTTTTGACGACTGGATTTCCTGGGAGGATTTAAAACAGGAAATGGCGCAATATTTCGCCAACATAATACTGCCCTATTCCCCCAAGGTAAAGAAGACCCTGGAACAGATCCAAAATGCCGGATTGGAGATAGACACCATTGCCCCGGACCACGGGTTGATATTGCAAAACAACATCCAAAACGCAATAGGAGCCTACTTGGAATTTGCAGCGCAAAAACCCCGGGAAAAAGCGGTAATCTTCTACGATACCATGTGGGAAACCACCAAGAAAATGGCAGAAGCCATTGGCTCCGGACTATCCAGGGAAGGAATCTCGGTAAAGATTTACAGCCTCAAGAAATGGCACCATTCAGACGTAATGAGCGAGATCTGGGACGCAGGTGCGATAATAGCCGGATCCCCCACTCACAATAACGGGATCATGCCCTTGGTGGCGGATATGCTGGTCTATATGAAGGGGCTAAGGCCCAAGAACAAACTGGGATTTTCCTTCGGATCCTACGGCTGGAGCGGTGAGGCCCACAAACACATCTCCAACTGGCTGGAGGAAATGGGAATCGAACTCGCGGATGATCCCCATGGTGTCAAGCACGTACCCACCCATGAGCAATACCAAGAACTGGCCCAAAAAGGGGCCAAGATCGCGCAGGCCATTAAACAGAAAGTGCAAAACAGCTAAAATGAAAAATGTGGTTACGTGATTAAGTGATTCTCGCCACTTCGTGGTCGAGATTGCACATGCAGCGTTGGGCCCGCGAGTGCATGGGAGTTGACATTGAGATAAAGAACACACAAAAGAAATAATACAGGTGCCCTGCAATCCAGGCAGGGGACCTGACCCCCGAATAAAGGGGGGTTAAACACCCTGCAGCAGGTTAAAAACCCTGTCCAGGGTCTTGTAAATGCTCTTTTTCCCTTCTTGGTCTTCTTCTGCACCGGATTTCCCTCTGTCCCCGGACCAGATCGTACCTCCGAAGTTCGCCCCAAAGACACCACCGCCAACGGGAGACATCTTGTTGATAATGTAGAAGTCGGTAAGTGCCTTGAGCACTTGTTCCTGGCCTCCGTTTCTGTCACCGGCAACTGCAATGCCCATACCCATTTTCATGGAAAATACATCCCGGTCCTTGGCCATCAATGCGCGGGTCCTGTCCAGCACCGCCTTGGTTTGTGCGCTCAAGTGGCCGTGATACACGGGGCTGCCGACTATCCAAATCTTGGCTTCCTGCATCAGTGGATAGAGAACCTCCATGTCATCGTTGTGAATACAGCCCTTTTTCTTGCGCACGCAATAGTCGCAGTGTATACAAAAATTGATATTCTTTGCCCGCAGGGAAAAGTATTCAGTGTGCGCACCGAATTTATCCCCTGCATACTCCAGGGCATGGTTTACTGCAAAATCCGTGGCCCCTTTCCTGGGACTTCCGGATATTCCCAAGACTTTAACATCCATAAGCAACTCTTCCCTTGATAAAAGTCCACAATACTCGTCTGCCAAATCATTCTCCCAGGCAGATAAAACACCATATATTAATTTCCAGTGTACTACGTCTGGCGATACTATTGCAACCCGATCGTGTCCAATTCTGAATCACATTACATTCTTTCGATATTCTTGTTCCGATGGACAAGATTGCCAGATATTCGACATTCGAATTACGAGTATCGGATTTAGAATTTAGAATTTAGTATTTCTAATTTCGAATTTCGAATTTTATTTTATTTGCCAGTATCAGGACTGTGTTCCAATCGCAATCTTATTCCTCAGAAACCCCGGCCTGTTCAAAGGTATGCACTTCCCGGAACATCCTGGCCGCGGAATCTATAACACCCATGGCCAGAGCACCTCCGGTGCCTTCCCCCAATCGCATGCCCAAGTTCAAAACCGGCTGCAGCCCCAGATAGTTGAGCATATAACTGTGTCCCGGCTCTTCGGAGTTATGCCCGGCAAACATGTAGTCCAGCACACTGCTGTTTAACTTGCAGGCTATAAGCGCACCTGCCGTGGAAATAAATCCATCTATTACCACAGGGATACTATTATAGGCACATGCAAGTATGCAACCCGCAATTCCGCCAATTTCAAAACCTCCCACTTTTCCCAGCACATCCAGTGCATCGTCCGGATCCGGATTATTTAAACCTATTCCCTTTTCAATAGCAGTTATCTTATTCTCCAGACCCTGATCGTCGACACCTGTACCACGACCAACCATGGATTGAACACTTGTATTTCCTATCACAGTCCCGATAGCAGCTGCAGGTGTGGTATTGCCTATGCCCATGTCTCCGGTACCGATAATTTCCACCCCGCTTTCCAACAAGCGGTTAGCGGCAGCAATTCCGTTTAGCACTGACTGTTCCGCCTGCTCAGGGCTCATAGCCGGCCCCCTGGCAAAATTCGCAGTACCCGGACCCAAATTGTATCCCCAAAGATCCTCGTGTCCCAGCACATCCTGAAAATCGAGTTCCGAAGCAATACCCGCATCCACTACTTTCACCTCTGCATTTACTTGTCTGCCAAAGGCATTTATGCCCGCTCCACCTTTCAGGAAACACCGGATCATCTCCTTGCTGACCACCTGGGGAAAGGCGCTCACCCCTTCCTCCAACACCCCGTGATCCCCTGCGAAAACAAGTACCGCCTTGTTATCTATCCGGGGAGTCAAAGTCTTCTGTATAGAACACAGTTTTTCGGATATATCGTGCATCCTGCCCAGGGCCCTGGGAGGCATAACCAATCTGCTCGTGTGCTGCTCTGCCTTTTGCAGGTAACTTGTGTCAACCGAACTTATACTGTTTGCAATTTGAATTACTGATAAATCCTTCATTTCGACCTCCTAACGTATTTTTGCATAAAAAAATCCCCAAGCCGATCCCACCCCTGTATCAGGGCATGACCAGCTTGGGGATTTGCCATCTCCGCCAAGTTATATAGCTTACTTTCGGCAGGTCTTCTGACTCGCGGATCCACCTATTCTC
>CAJXKR010000144.1 GCA_913055815.1 uncultured Desulfohalobiaceae bacterium
AACCGTCATGGCACCATGAACGCCAAGTGTAGCACCAAGGGGATGTTGTGGGCTGGCAAAGGCTATGCCTTTCCCTTGCCGTGACCCGGCAAAGGGAAATTTCTTACTTGGCGTCTTGCTTGGCGCCCTTGGCGTCTTGGCGGTTTATTTTTCCGAAAACAAATTCAGCCTGCTTCAATGCGGGACAAGGGTTGCACACCAGGACCCACCTATGCTTAATTGATACCAACCACATATTCTATTCATCCCCCCAAATCCGGAGAGACCGCCCATGCGTACACGGGTGTTTTCCGCCCTCTTTCTCGCCTTTCTGCTCCTCTTGCCATCTATTGCCCTATCCTGGACCGGCGAAGTCGAGAAGGTCATCGACGCGGATATTCTGCGAGTAAAAAAAAAGGACAACACCAAAGTTGAGGTGCGCCTCTACGGGATCGACGCTCCGGAGAGCGACCAGCCCTATTGGCTGAGGGCGATCCGGTTCACCAAAATGATGGCCCGTTTTGAGCGCGTGGAGGTCGAGCCGCAGCACCGGGGCCAACAGGGACGGGTCGAGGCCCTGGTCTATCTCGACGGTGACGGCGAATGCCTCAACGAAGAGTTGGTCAAAGCCGGGCATGCCTGGGTCTATGAGCGCTATTGCCACATCAGGGATTGCGAGCAATGGCAAAAGCTCGAACGTCGAGCCCGACAAGATGAGAGAGGCCTCTGGACCCAGTCAGATCCTGTGCCGCCATGGGTTTGGCGGGATGGAGGGCAAGGCGATTCCAAGTAGGCAGATTTAGGCAGAGAGGATAAATTTTGCATTCTTTCAGCAATCATGTAGAAGTCACAATGTATTTCAAAAAGCATAACCAGGGAATAACCACCGTCAAATAAAAAGGCTGCTTATTGTTTTCAAAAAAATATTATACTATAAATATAATTGTGAATTTGTAAACTACAAAATGTACATTGAAAATTATAATATGGAATAAGCAAAATGAATTTAGAAATTGCAGCAATCACAATAGCGATAATAAGTCTTATCATATCATTTTATAATACATGGAGAGACAGAAGTAGATTAAAGATAACTAGCAAAATAATCGGGAGCAATTCAGTGCCTGAATATGGTCCGGTAAGAATCAAAATATCTGCTGTGAACAAAGGAAAAAGGCCTATTTATATTCGAATAGAAGGAGGTTATTTAAAAAGCGGACAATGGGGTGGGACATATATTGGTGACACAAACTTTGGATATAAATTGGAAGAAGGTCAACTTTATGAATCAGATTGGACAATAGAAAAAATATCTTTTAGTGCACCAGATTTTGATGATGAATTTAAGAATATATTTTTAGAAGACTCATTAGGCAAGAGATATAAAGTTCCAAACTCAGAAAGATATATTAATGATCTGAAGTATTATAATTGATTTAAATAAATAATAAAAAAGATATATAATGTTAAATATGTGAATATGACAGACCATTAAAAATGTCGTTCAGAAACGTTTATTGAAAAAATAAATCGATTGAATTTGATACAAAAAAACTTGTATTTGCATTTAACTAAGCAAAGATGATAGGACTTAAAATTAATGTTAAAAGTTAATATTTTATAAAATTTAATTATAAATGGAAAACAAAAAAATAATTATAAATATTTACAATAGACATAGTAACAATAGAAAAATAATTAAAGGATTTTATAATGGCAGAACCTATTTTTATTAACGAACTTATAGATAAGATACAAGAAGGTTCAATCAGAATACCTAGCTTTCAAAGAGGATTTGTCTGGGATGCTGATAGAGTAGCCCACCTTATGGATTCAATATACAAAGGATTTCCTTTTGGCACCCTTTTATTTTGGAGGACAAAAATAGGCTTAGCCACTGAAAAAAATTTAGGACCATATCAATTACCTGAAAAAGATCCTGATTATCCTATTGATTATATTCTAGACGGACAACAAAGAGCTATATCCATCTTTGGCGTATTCCAACATACCTTAGAGCCAAATATTGGAGAAGACACAAGCATCTTTGAAATATATTTTGATTTGACACGCGAAGCCAATGTTCAAGATACAAATTTTATATATGTTCCCAACGAAGAATATGACCCTTATAAACATTTTCCTTTGAGATATTTATTCAATGCTCCAGAATATAGGAAACTTTTGCGAGATATGCCTGAAGAGATTGCTGAAAAAGTCGATATTTTATATAGAAACTTTACTACTGCCAGAATACCTATTGAAACCTTCGAAACAAATGATAGGACATCAGTAGCCATTGTTTTTGAACGTATTAATCGACTTGGTTTAGAACTTGATACATTACAACTACTTTCTGCTTGGACTTGGAGTGAAGAGTTCGATTTACAAGAGCAATTTGCAGATTTAGCGGAAGAACTAGCCCCTTACAATTTTCGAAATGTAGGAGAAGATAGCGATCTACTTTTACGTTGCTGTGCAGCAATTCTTGCTCATGAAGCTAAACCTCAAACAATTATCAATCTAGATGGGCCACAAGTAAGAAGTAGATTCAATGAAATAAAAAATGGTGTATTACGAAGTGTTGATTTTCTTAGAAACTCTTTTAATATTTATTCTACTACTGTACTACCGTATCCTTCCATAATCATTCCACTTTCTGTGTATTTTGCTTCTGATAACGAACAAGAAATACACCCTGATTCAAAAGAGCAAGAAATATTAGAAAAATGGGCGTGGAAAACTTTTTTCTCTAGAAGATATTCAAAAAGATTAGACCAATTAAATCAAGACATAATAGAAATAGCGAAACTTCGAAATGGACAAAAAACATCGTTAGGCGACTTTAATGTTGAAATAACAAAGGACTTTTTTCAACAAACCCAGTTCAACTTGGGCACCGCTAATACCAAAACTTTTATTTTAATGCTGTCAACAGAGAACCCTCTAAATTTCATTAATGGAAGTCCAGTACAAATGGACTCAGTCTTAAAAAACTGTAACAAACGTGAATTTCATCATGTCTTTCCCAAAAAATATCTTAATCAAATAGGAATTTCTAAAAAGAAAACTAATTCTTTAGTCAATTATGTCGTTTTATCTAAAGCAGATAATAATAAAATTGGTGGAGAACCACCATCATCATATCGTAAGCTCATGCCTGATTCAGATGATGATGTTCGTCGTATATTGCAAAATGCATTGTGCCCAAATGACATCTTTCATGATGATCCAGAAAGATTTTTCGAAGAACGTGCCAATTTACTTGTAGAGAAAGCAACCAAATTGATGAATCAATTATAGCTTATTAATCATTATTTTTATTTTTCTTGTATTTATAGATACATTTTGATAATTTTTATCTTTTGCTTAATACAAGACAATGATTACCAATTTTTTAAAAAATAAGACACGTATATCTTGTTTAAATTGGTTTTACATTCTTTTTTTCATTCACAAAATGAACAATTCAAAATAAAATGATTGCTATATAAGATATATTGAATATATGAAACTACAAAAACCATTACTATCTACGTAACAAAGTTTAATTTGATGCCGATTATCAAGTAAGTGAAAACAAAACAAACCTTTTGTTACTGCCAAATCTGTCAATATTACAGTACGGGCAATCAACACAAAAGAAAAAGAATCCGGCCAAACGAAACAAGTGGGATTTCTAGCGGGCATATCGCAGTGCCCAAGGATTTCGATCGAATTGCGAAGAGGAAATCCTTTTCCTGTTCAGAGATAAAGTGGGGGTCTCCTACTTGATACGCTCATATTGCTCTGGGCCGTTGGCATGTCGGAAAGGTTCCTAAGCAGGCGGTGGATCTGATCCAGGATCCGGGCGATCGTCTTCTGTTCAAGGCAGCAAACACAGGTCATGGCCTCCATTGACGCGGAACGCCTTGCTACTCGCAGAACGGCCAGAGGCCGCGACCAGCCAACTCCTCTTTACAAACCCCAAGCCGAAAGCTTCCTCCTCCCACGGTTCATATCCTCGTGCCTGGACCACCCTTGATATGCCCGGGAAGAATACATTGAAGGTAACCCTTCACGGGGCATTTGTTCACTTGAAACCTCCGGTTCCCGGATTTTCTAACGCTCGTCACGCGGAGGCATCCCTGCCCCCTCCCTGCACTCACTTTTTTTCAAAAGTGGGTGCAGGGTTTCCCCCATGTGACGAGCGGGGAAAATCGACGGAACCTCCGCTGGGTAAGTTCAAAAATACCCCGTGAAGGGATACCATTGAAGCCTTTCCCTTATCATGACCCCAGCTAACAGCCTCCCGTCGAGCTCAAGCATAAAATGGACAGGTATCTTGGCATAACCTGTTCAAACAGCTACCCTGGTACCCAAAATGACTTGAACAAGCCGGCATTTCACTTGAAATGCTCCGGCAAGGGTATACGTGTTTCTTGACGAGCTAACAAGCGTTATTCTTTTACAATAAAATCGTACACAATACGGAGGGAGATTCCATGACCAGATATGTTATTGTCGGCAATGGGGTTGCAGGGACCACGGCAGCACAAGAGATCCGAAAACTGGATGAAACAGGGTCTATCACTATACTCTCCGCCGAAGACGTACCCTTCTATTACCGGATCAGGCTTCCCGAGGTTGTCGCGAACGAAGTCCAGGAGCAAAAAATCATCGGCAAGAGCCGGGAATGGTTCCGGGAACATTCCATGGATCTCTACCTGCAGACCACTGTGAGCAAGGCGGATGCCGATGCAAAGACCCTTGTGACGCAGAAAGGCGAGGAAATACCCTATGACAAGCTGCTTCTGGCCAATGGCGGCCATTCCTTTATTCCCCCCATACCGGGATCCGAGCTGCCGGGCGTCTTTGCCCTGCGTTCCATGCAGGATGCCCGGAATATCCGCGAATGGGCCGAAAAATCGAGCCGGGTCGTTCTGATCGGCGGCGGTGTGCTGGGGTTGGAAGCCGGGAACGGTCTGCGCAAGCTGGGCAAGGAGGTAACAGTGATCGAGGTCCTCCCCCGCTTGCTGCCCATGCAGCTGGATGTGGAAGCGGCATCCAGGCTCCAGGCCATGCTGGAGGAAATGGGATTTTCCTTTCGGTTGGGAACCAAGACAACAAATATTACAGGAAAGGATTTTGCGGAAGGGGTTACTCTCGACGACGGTCAGAGCCTGCCCGCAGACCTGATCCTGGTTTCAGCGGGGGTCAGGCCCAATCTGGATCTGGCTAAGCAGTTGGATTTGGAGCGGGACAAGGGCATCAAGGTCAATGAGTTCCTGCAGACCAGCAGGCAGGATGTTTATGCTGCCGGGGATGTGACTGAGTATCAAGGCCGGGTTTATGGCATTTGGCCGGCAGCCGAGGAACAGGGGCGCATGGCCGGCAGAAATATGGCCGGAAAACAAGAGGCCTATACTGGTACTGTCATGTCCAACATCCTCAAGGTTGTGGGCATCAATGTTGCATCAGCCGGAGAGATTGATGTCGATGGCGAGTATGAGTCCAGAATTCACACCACCAACGATCTCTATCGCAAACTAGTCCTGCAGGACAACAAGATCATAGGCTGCATCATGCTCGGCAACACAAAAGGCTTCCAGACCGTGCTCAAGCTCATGCAGGAGCAAAAGGATGTTTCGGATTCCATCGATTCCATCCTGACCGACGTCGGATGAGGGTGAGCAGAGGGACATACCCATGATCGAATGAGGACCTGCCCTATCATTTTATGGGTCAATTGAAGAAAGTCGGAATGTCGGATATCTTTACTTTATCTTTATACGAGAGGTAGAGTATGGGACTAAATCTCACTATATCCCCAAAGGGACAAATCACTCTACCGGCGGACTTGCGAAAAAGGCTGGGCCTCGAAGCGGGCGACACGGTCATCGCCGAGGAGAGAAACGGCGAGCTGGTCCTCAAGCCGTCGGCAGTACTCGAAGTCGAGATCTACAGCGAGGAGGACATTGCCCGCTGGGACAAGGAGGATCGTCTTGACGATCAAACCCGGCAAAAAATCGTGGAAAAGCTCGAGTCGAAGTCTTGAAGCGTGTTTTCCTCGACGCCAACGTCCTCTTTACCGCAGCCCACAATCCCGCAGGAAAGGCATCCCTGCTTTTCGAGCTGGCCAGGAGAGGCCACTGGACACTGATCACCTGCCAATTGGCTTATGAAGAAGCCCGACGCAATGTGCGCATCAAGTTTCCGACATGCCAGCCGAGGCTGAACGAGCTCGGCCGGGGACATCCGAATTCTCACCCAAGTTCCCCGAACACGCTGCCCCCTCGACCTACCGGCCAAGGATCAACCCATATTCCTCTCGGCTCTCCAGAGCGGAGCAACGCACCTGCTGACCGGCGACATCAAACATTCCGGGCCCTTCATGGAACAAGCATTGGAAACCCAAGTGTTTTGATCCAGACCGTGTCCAACTTTCTCCTCGCCATTTTCGAGAAGTAAGACAACAGTCGCTCGAACCTTTACCCTATTGTTGAGCATAGGGACATTGTCATTCCGCCAACTCTTAAGAGGCCTGGGAATTTTCGTTTTTTCGGGAAGACCGACCCCTATTTCCGGGTAAGCTGATTGAGCTAATACCAACAGGTGGAAGGATGAAAACAGTCAATATCCACGAGGCCAAGTCCAATCTGTCGCGCCTTCTCAAGGAAGTGCAGCAAGGCAGGCCCTTCCTCATCGCCAAAGCGGGCAAGCCCATTGCCCGGGTGACCAGCATAGAGGAAAAAGAGCCCGGGCAGACGAGACGGCTGGGGTTTCTGGCCGGTCAGATCGAGGTGCCGGAGGATTTCGATCGAATGGCGGAAAAAGAAATCCTTCTCCTGTTCGGAGAGAGGAAGGCAACTACTACTTGATATGTTCGTATTGCCCTTGGCCGCAGGCATGCCGGAAAAACTCCCAGCCAAGCGGTAGATCTGATTCAGGATCCGGACAATCGCCTTCTTTTCAACGCAACAAACAACTGAGAAATCACTATCAAGCGCAAGCTCACATGAATGGTGATCAAACCTTTCCCCGGCGGCGGAAGAAGCCGCGACAGCCCCTTCCGCCGCCCTGAGGAAGGGGATATAACAGCCTGTTGAAAACAGTTTTTATCGGGCAGGGCGTTCAAAAATTTCAAGGGTCAAGCGCGACCCGGCACTCACTTTTTTTCCCGAAGTTCAACATATTACACGAGCAAACATAAAAAAGTGAGTGCCGGGCAAGGTCGAAGCGTAGTTAGCCTCCATGCGAGTTTGAATCCGGCACCTATTTGTGAAACCAAGTCAATCAGACGCCCTTTTGTCACCTCAAATAGGTGCCGGACAACGCCGCAATTGGAAGATTTTCAACGCCCTGATAAGGCAGGCCTAAAGCCCCAGCTTGGTCCGGTTGGACTCGATGTGGCCGAGCATCTGGTCCGCGGCCGTGCCCGCGTCCTTCTCCACGTTCAGGAGCCCTCCGGTGACCCCGGACAGATCCTGGGTCAGGAGCTTGACCAGGTCCGGGCCTCCGGTGACGTTGGGAACGGGATTGACGTAGGTGTACAAGCCGAAGGCCAGGGCGAAGATGGCGTCGATGGTGGCCTTCTGCTCCATGTATTCCGGAGCGGCCGCAACCATGGGCAGATCCGGCACCGGCACTCCGCCCAGGGCGCCGGAGACCGCGCCGATCAGGTCCGCGATCCGCCCCGTATCCGTGCAGGTGCCGTAGCTGAGCACGGGAGGCACGCCCAGCTTCTCGCAGAGAGCCTTCAGCCCGGGGCCTGCCAGCTCCTTCGCCTCTGTGCTGCACAGCCCGCCCACCTGCAGGGCCGCATTGCCGCAGCCCATGGACAGGACCAGGATGTCCCGGCTGATAAGCTCCTTGGCCATCTGCACGCTGTGCACGTCCTGCCCCTTGTCCCGCAGGGTGGTGCAGGAGACGAATCCGGCCAC
>CAJXKR010000145.1 GCA_913055815.1 uncultured Desulfohalobiaceae bacterium
GAAACCATCGCCCTTGTTTTTGTATTGGCCAATGGTGCGGCCTTCGAAGCTACCATTGCAGCGGCATTTATTTTGGCCCTCTGGTATCTGGGAATTGCCTTTTTGCTGAACCGAACCAACCGGGAAGTAATGATCCATGCAAATATGCTAACAGGTTTGTTGTTCCTTTTATTCACGATTTATTCCGCTTCAACCGGACATGTGTTCCTGACCATCGCACTGGGACTCCTGGTATTCGTCCTCTGGGGAGCCGGAATTGCTCATTACAAGGAAAAGCCCATGGGTGCCAAAATAGCCGGCGCAGCTGCCTTTGCAGATGCGTTCGTGTTTACAGCTATGGCTTTTACCGGGGCCATAGGAATTTCACTGCCCTAAAAACCGAAAAAATTTTAATCTCAAGTGGTTGCTCGGCCCAACCCTTTAAAATCAATAAAATAAACCAAGTAAGAAATTACTTGGTTTATTTTATTTCGGTATGCACAATCAATTCAACCCTGTTTTAATAGTTGTACGGTTTGCGGAGTGACTTTGAAATCAATTCCACTATAGAAGTCATCCGCTGTAGCAGTTTGAAACTAAACAATTTGATGTGCTATATCGCCGTTTTGAGATAACTTGTTATAACATTTTGATATATCGAATTATTAAGAAAAAATCTGCCCTGGATGGATCGATCCCCTGTGAAGGGTCGCACATAAGCTCAAGTGCGGGATCATAGCTTTTTGACCCGTAATGTTGCAATTTGTAACTTTACATTTGTGCCAAAAAATAATAAGTATCTTTGTTCTTGATCTACATTTTCACTGTTCGGGTTAACTTATTCCACAACCTTTGTGTCTCCGCTTAAAAAGCGATGACAACACCTGTACTTACCCCCGGATTTACTGGAAAATTCCAATAATAATGAATTGCTAAAATCTAATCAAAAGGAAGATATATATGGATGAAAACAATATCCCTATTTCAAAGAATGGGTTCGAAAAATTGAAAAAGGAGTTGGATGACCTCAAAAGGGAGAGACCAGAAGTTATTCAGGCTATCAAGGAGGCCAGGGAAGAAGGAGATTTAAGGGAGAACGCTGGTTATGAAGCCGCGCGGGAACGCCAGAGTA
This sequence comes from uncultured Desulfohalobiaceae bacterium, assembly GCA_913055815.1. GTDB lineage: Bacteria > Desulfobacterota > Desulfovibrionia > Desulfovibrionales > Desulfothermaceae > CAJXKR01. The sequence continues at coordinate 1,112 of CAJXKR010000145.1, forward strand.
TGTTGGAAGCCCGTATTTCCCATTTGGAATCCCGCCTGCCCAAGTGCAATGTGATAGATATCAGCGAGATGGAGGGAGAAAAGGTTGTCTTTGGTGCGACTGTGGAAATCGAAGACCTGGACAGCGGAGAGGTGAAACGCTATACCCTGCTCGGTCCGGACGAAGCTGATTTCAAACAGGGTACCATTTCGGTCTATTCTCCCTTGGCCCAGGGTCTTTTGAACAAGGAGGTGGGAGATGTGGCAGAGATAGATGCCCCCAAGGGCAGAATTGACTACGAGATAATCTCCATACAATTCAATAGCCAGGAAGAAAACAGTCAATAGTATTCGAAGATATACAATAAAGAGGTTTTTATGAGTCAGCAGGAGCAAGAAAAGATCATCTATTCCATGGTGAATGTGAGTAAATATTATAACTACCAGCCGGTGCTCAAGGATATTTCCCTTTCCTATTTCTACGGGGCCAAAATCGGAGTCATCGGTCTGAACGGTTCCGGTAAAAGTTCACTTTTGCGGATTATGGCTGGGGCGGATCAGGATTTTGAGGGTGAAATCCATGTTACACCCGGATACAGCGTGGGATACCTGGAACAGGAGCCAGAACTGGATGAGTCCAAAACCGTCCGGGACGTGGTTGCGGAAGGAGCGGCAGAGACCTTTGAGCTCTTGAGCGAGTTCGAGCGGATTAACGCCAAGTTTGCCGAGCCCATGGAAGATGATGAAATGCAGAAATTGATCGATCGTCAGTCTGAAGTGCAGGAGAAGCTGGATGCAGCTGATGCCTGGGAGATCGACAGCAAATTGGAAATGGCAATGGAGTCCCTGCGCTGCCCTCCCGGAGATACTCCCATAGAAGTCATTTCCGGGGGAGAGCGAAGGCGTGTTGCCCTTTGCAGGTTATTGATCCAGCAACCGGACATCTTGCTCCTGGACGAGCCCACCAACCACCTGGACGCGGAAACCCTGGCCTGGTTGGAACATCACCTGCACACCTACCAGGGTACTGTAATTGCAGTGACTCACGACAGGTATTTCCTGAACAATGTAGCTGGCTGGATACTGGAACTGGACAAGGGTTACGGGGTGCCCTGGAAGGGGAATTATTCATCCTGGCTGGATCAGAAAAAGTCCAGGTTGGAGAAGGAGAAAAGAGCTGATAAGAAGTGGAGCAAGACCCTGGAGAGAGAACTGGAGTGGATCGGTATGACCCCTCAGGATCGGCACGCCAAAAGCAAGTCCAGGATAAACAACTACGATCAGCTTCTTCAAAAAGGGATGGACAAGAGGGAAGAGGAACAGGAGATAGTTATACCTCCCGGACCGCGCCTGGGAGACGTGGTGGTGGAATCCGACTCGGTGCGCAAGGGATTTCAGGACATCCTGCTCATGGATAATTTGAGCTTTCAGGTACCACCCGGTGCTATAGTAGGTATTGTCGGACCCAACGGATCCGGCAAGTCCACATTGTTCAGGATGCTTACAGGAGAGGAGCAACCAGATGCAGGTACTCTGCGGCTGGGTCCCAGTGTGCAGATGGCTTACGTGGAACAGAGCCGGGAGCGTTTGAACCCTGAGGATACTGTCTGGGAGGCGATAAGCGAGGGTAGTGAGACTATAAAATTGGGCAACCGGGAAGTTAATTCCCGGGCTTATGTTGCCCGTTTCAATCTCACCGGCTCGGAACAGCAAAAAAAGGTGGGAGAACTCTCCGGCGGGGAGCGCAACCGGGTACATCTGGCAATGATGCTGAAACAGGGGGCCAATCTCCTGCTTTTGGACGAACCCACCAATGATCTGGATGTCAACACTATGCGAGCGCTGGAAGAGGCCCTGCTAGGTTTTGCCGGATCCGCCATGGTGATAAGCCACGACCGCTGGTTTCTGGATCGGATTGCTACTCATATACTCGCATTTGAGGGTGACAGTCAGGTAATCTGGTTCGACGGGAATTTCACCGAATACCTGGAGGACAAGAAGAAGCGTCTGGGCAGGGAAGCGGATCAGCCCAAGCGGATCAAGTACCGCAAACTAACCAGGTAATGATTGGACGTAAACTTACCCATCTACTTCGTCGTTGCAAAATTTTGAAATCCTCATGTATTAATATACACTGCGGTTTCAAAATGTTTTACTCCTCGTATCTAGGCAAGTTTACGTCCAATCACGATTTTCGGTCAGACGCCAGGTAGTATTTTATATTGCAACAATAACAGTATAGCGACAGTTTTTTTGGCAATCCCCTATGCGCATACTACTGCTTTCCGCCTACGACACTCCCAGCCACTCCAACTGGTGCAAAGGCTTGCAACAACACCTGCCGGAATTGTACTGGAATTATCTCACCCTTCCACCCAGACATTTCCCCTGGAGGATCAGGGGTAATCCCATAAGCTGGTATGCCACCTGCAGCCAGGAGCTGGAAGATTCCCACGATATCGTGCTTGCGACTTCCATGGTGGACTTGGCTACACTGTGCGGGATATACCCAAATTTGGCCCGGGCACGTAAGATAGTCTATTTCCACGAGAACCAGTTTGCCTATCCTTTGTCCAAATCACCCAAACGAGGAACAGTGGAACCCAGGATGGTGAATCTATATGCAGCTGTTTCTGCGGACAAAGTAGTGTTCAACAGCGAGTTCAACCAGGATACTTTTTTGCGCGGGGCAAGGGATTTGTTGAAAAGTATGCCGGATTTCAGTTTTCCGGATACTATTATGAAAAAAGTGGAGAAAAAATCCCGGGTGATTCCTGTTCCAATACAGGACTTTGAACTCGACTCTTCCGACAACCCAAGGATACAAAATAGCCTGGTCTGGAATCACCGCTGGGAATACGACAAGAATCCGAGGGATTTCTTTCAAGCCTGTTATCTTTTAAAATCCTGGGATATACCATTTAAACTTATTGTTATGGGACAGCAGTTTCGTCAGCATCCTGGGGATTTTGATTATGCAAGACAGGAATTGGATGATCATATACTGGTTTGGGGAGAGCAGAGCAGAGAGGATTATCTGTATTGGCTGTGCAGGGGTGAGTGGACGGTCTCCACAGCCTATCACGAGTTTCAGGGAGTGGCTCTTATGGAGGCGGTGCGGGCCGGTAATATTCCTGTTGTACCAGACCGTTTGAGCTATCCGGAATTCTTTCCGGGCGAGTATCGTTTCGGACAGAGTGCAGAAGCCTTGGCAAATTTTTTGAAAGAAAATTTGTCCAAGAAGGAACTGCCTCTTCCAAATTTGGATATGTTTTCCTGGAAGGAGCTCAGCCCTGAATACAAAAGCCTTTTTCTGAATTGAAACAATGAAGCGAATTGGGTTCTGGAATTGACCAAGTACGGCTATTTTATCCTACTGTTAAATACAAATTGAATCAAATTGTTAACTTTCAAACAGGTGCCTTCCGCCCCGTTTTCGAATAAGATTGATATAACATTTTACTATTTAGAATTCTTTATCAAATTTGCCTTGATTGACCAAGTGAGAAGTGTTGTCGTGAAGAATAAACAATGTTATTAAATAGCATAATAAGCAGGGCTATTTTGTTTTAGAGTTCAATTTACTGTATCTATGTGATTTTTTGATCCATACTAATATAAAATTCGAAATTCGAATTTCGAAATTCGACAATAAAATCAAAGAGTTGATAAAACATTCAACATCAAGAGTTTAAATTGTTATTTGATGTTCAAAGCAAAAGCTGGGCTGAGAAGTTAACTCATTGATAATAATTGTTATTTGTTTGAGAATAAAATCACCCTGGCATAATAAGTATTGTTGTTGACAAATTGAGCCGGGATTAAATTAGTATCGCAAGCTTGAGATTTTTTTTATGGAGTTGAGATGCAAGAAAAGATGAATGATGCTTTCCTGTTGGATTTGATAAACAGTATTCAGGCTGGGGTGCTTGTTTACAGGCCGGATTTTAGTATTGCTCACAGCAATTCTTATGCAAGCTGGTTGTTGGGAAGTGGCGAAAATCATTCCAATCTGGGCGATGAACTGGATGCAAATTTTGATTTCTTTTATCGGGACGGCACTAGGATCCCGGAGGAAGAATTGCCTGTTAACCGTGTAATAAACCAGTTGACATCCCTGAATGATTTTTTTCTGGGCATTAGGCCCGCCCCAAACCGGAATATCGTTTGGGTGTTACTCGCTGCCAAGCCCCTTTTGGGGCAGGATGGCAGTCTCAGATATATCGTGGTTACTTTGTTCGAGGCAAGGGAATACCAATATGCCTTGTTTGATGCCCAAAATGGGTTTATGGAGGAATTAACCCAGAATATGGAACCCACTGAGGCTCTGCGGGCGAGCAGGAATTACTACCAGGCGATTTTTGAAAGTACTGGCACCGGACTGTTGATAATGGAAGAGGATACCACTGTGGTCATGGTTAACAGGCAGTTTGAGTTCTATAGCGGGTATTCCAAGCAAGAAGTTGAAAACAAGATCAGTTGGACAAGTTTAATACATCCTGATGACCTGGAATTTATGCTCGAGCAGCACCAATTGAGGAGAAAAGATCCCAGTGCAGCATACAAGGGCTATGAATTCCGGCTTATTAACAGGTATGGGCAATGTATAAACGTATATTTGAATATAGACATTATACCTGGAACAAGCCGGAGTTTGGCATCCCTGATAGATATCAGGGAGCTAAAGGAGGCAGAGAGGGAGCTGCACAAGAGCAGGCACGAGTTGGCACAAATCCTGGAGGGAACACCTGTTGCCACTTTTGTGATAGATAAGGATCACTATATAACCCATTGGAATAATGCCTGTGCAAGATTGACCGGGGTTCCGGCGCGTGAAAAAGAGGGCGGCAAGGATGCCTGGCGTGGATTTTATAAGCATGCGCGTCCGGTAATGGCGAATTTGGTGGTGGATGGAGCCCTGGAACAGGAAATAGCTACCTATTACGGTAATAGGTATATAAAATCCAGTATCTTTTATGAAACCTATGCAGTGGAAGATTTTTTTCCCCACCTGGGACAGGAAGGGAAGTGGCTCTATTTTACCGCATCCTCATTGCGGGATGAACAAGGTAATATAATAGGGGCAATAGAAACTCTCCTGGATGTAACCGAGCGGAAAAAGGCAGAAGAAGAGCTGCGGGAAAGCGAAGGACGCTTGAGGGTGATATTTGATTCCATCCCTGATATTGTGCTGTTAAAGGACAATGAGGGTAGGTATACACACTGCAATTTTGCCATGGAAAAGTTGTTTGGTATGTCACAAAATAACATCATTGGAAGGACAGAAGGTGAACTGTTCCTGAATAGCGATGCCAAAGAGATCCAGGAAGCAGATGATAAGGTGCGTGAAAATGGGGAAATTATCAGGGATACATATAAAAGAACCATAGCTGGAGAGGAGATAATCTTTGATACCATCAAGGCACCGGTCAAGGATGATCAGGGTGAGGTGATAAGTATTTGTGCGATATCCAGGGATGTTACTGAACAGATTAGGTTGAGGCAGGAAAAAAAGAGGATAGAGGAACAGTACCAGCAATCCCAGAAAATTCAGGCTATAGGCAGATTGGCCGGAGGAGTGGCTCACGACTTGAACAACCTCTTGACCCCCATGCTCAATTATTCCGAGATGCTTTTGAAGGAAGAGGACTTCGATGGGAAAAGAAAAAAGCAGGTGGAACATATACACAGCGCGAGTTTAAGGGCAAGGGATCTGGTGAGCCAGTTGTTGGCCTTTGGCAGAAAACAGGCCCTGGACATTAAAATCTTGAATATTAATCAAGTTATCCGGAACTTGGATAATTTAATGCGCAAAACCATACGGGAAGATATAGAAATACATTTGAATTTATCCTCGCTAACCTCTAATGTAAGAGCGGATGAAGGGCAGATGGAGCAAGTGCTAATAAATATGGCGGTGAATGCCCAGGATGCCATGCCCGAGGGCGGAAATATAATCATAGAAACTGCAGAGACTTATTTGCATGATGATTATACACAGAAATATCACGAGGTGTCTCCCGGCTATTACGTAAGATTGACTGTAAGCGATACTGGTGAGGGTATGGACGAAGATATCCGTACAAAAGTATTTGATCCCTTTTTTACCACCAAGGGACAGACCAAAGGAACCGGACTGGGACTGGCAACCGTATATGGGATAGTTAAGCAGCACGAGGGGCATGTTAATGTATACAGCGAGCTCGGACAGGGAACGACTTTCAATATCTACCTTCCGATTGCCCAGGAGGAGGAAAAGAATACAGAGCCAATCTCTCAGGCAAGAGAATACAGTCAGGGTTCCGAGGTCGTGATGGTTGTGGAAGACAACGAGATGGTTCGGGAACTTACCGAGACCATCCTTGTAGATCAGGGATATTGCGTGTATTCCGCCAAGAGCGGCGGAGATAGCCTGGAGAAATTGCAGGGAATCACGGAAAAATTGGATCTGCTCCTTACTGATGTGGTTATGCCGGATATGAACGGAAAAGAGCTTTTTGAACAAGTTTCAGAATATTTTCCCGGGATAAGAGTGCTTTACATGTCCGGATATACCGAGGAGGCGATTGTGAATCAGGGTGTTTTGGACAGGGGGGTGTATTATATTCAAAAACCCTTTACTATTGCCACGATGACAAACAAGATCAGGGAGGTACTGGATAGTTAGTTCCCATCCGGAAATTCTTAATTTTCGGATACGGAAATAGTAAGTTTTCAATTCGGAAATTAGATTTTTTTTCGTTTGACAAGGAAATCAAGAAATTATGAG
>CAJXKR010000146.1 GCA_913055815.1 uncultured Desulfohalobiaceae bacterium
AACTACCTGCAAAGGCACTCCAGGGTGAATTGGGTTCTTTATCCCGGCTTGAGCAGCCATCCCACTCACGATATGGCCCGGGAATACCTGCAGTCCGGATTCGGATCCATGGTGGGGTTCGGAATAAACGGCGGAAGCGAGGCCGGGAAAAAATTTATCGAAAATCTGCAGCTTTTCAGTCACTTGGCAAACATCGGGGATGCAAAGAGCCTGGCCATTCATCCGGCTTCCACCACACACGCCCAAATGAGCGCGGAGGAACAGGAAAATAGCGGAGTGACCCCTGATTTCATCCGGCTTTCAGTAGGGATAGAACATATTGATGACATCCTCAACGACCTGGAACAGGCGTTACAGAGGACAGAGGACAGAGGATAGAGGACAGAAGAAGGATGACAAAGGACAGAAAGATCAAAGTCTTATAAAGTTTACAACCTGCTGTATATTCTTTGCAGCTGCATCATATCGGAAACCGGAAGAGAAGAAACAACCCTATGAACAAACACAACTCAGTGGGGCTAGTGGAAAAAAATTTTTTCCATTTTGCACATCCCCCCAATGAAATGCTCTTCGAGTGCGGGCAAAAGATGGGTCCCCTCACCCTGGCCTATGAGACTTACGGAGAGCTGAACAAGGACAAGACCAATGCAGTACTTGTCCTGCACGCTCTCACAGGGGACAGCCACGCAGCGGGATACTACAGTAAACACGACAACAAGCCCGGCTGGTGGGATATAATGATAGGACCGGGCAAGGGCATAGATACAGACAAGTATTTCGTGATTTGCTCCAATGTACTGGGAGGTTGCCGGGGATCAACCGGTCCCTCCTCCATTGATCCAGATACTGGCCGGCCCTATTCCCTGAACTTCCCTGCGATAACCATCGGCGACATGGTGCAGGCCCAGAAACATCTAATAGAACACCTGGGAATTGAACAGTTATTGGCAGTAGTAGGCGGTTCCATGGGAGGCATGCAGGCACTGGAATGGAGCGTGCGCTTCCCGGATATGGTTCGAGCCGCCATACCCATAGCCACCACCACCAAACACTCCTCCATGGCCATAGCCTTCAACGAAGTGGCCAGGCAGGCAATAATGAAAGACCCCAACTGGAACAACGGGGATTACTACGAGAATCATTATCCCAGCCACGGACAGGCAGTAGCCAGGATGATCGGACACATAACCTACTTGTCAGACTCCGCCCTGAAAAAAAAGTTCGGCAGAACACACCAAAAGGAAAACAAGTTTACCTACAGCATGGAGAACGATTTTCAGGTGGGAGAGTATCTGGCTTACCAGGGACAAAAGTTCGTGGACCGCTTCGACGCCAATTCACTCTTGTACCTCACCAAAGCCAGCGATCATTTCGAACTTGCGGATAAATACGGACAGGGATCACTGGCCGAAGCCTTTTCCCTCGCCAGATGCAAATACCTGGTGGTTTCCTTCACTTCGGATTGGCTCTATCCCACCAGGCAATCCAGGACCATGGTCCAAGCCATGAAGAAAAACAACCTGTACGTGAATTTCTGTGAAATACTAATAGATTACGGACACGACTCCTTCCTGGTGGATAATCCCAGACTGTTCAGTCTTATCTCCGGTTTCCTGGACAAGGAATACAGTTCGATCAATAAACAAGGAGAAAAAAATGCGCTTTGATCTCTATACCATTGCCTCCTGGATAAATCCCCACAGCAGGGTTCTGGATCTGGGATGCGGGAGCGGAGAGCTTTTGAACTATCTGCAGGAGAAAAAAGAGGTCAGCGGCACCGGTATAGAGGCGAACGAGGACAAGGTCGCAGAAGGGATAATCTCCGGAGTGAACATTATCCAGGGAGACATACACAGGGAGATAGGGGACTATCTGGACGACTCCTTTGACTATGTCATCCTGAGCCAGACCCTGCAACAGGTCCTGAAGCCAGCCATGCTGATCCACGAAATGCTCCGGGTGGGAACGAGGGGAATTGTCAGTTTTCCCAATTACAGCCACTACAAGAACAGGATGTTTTTCTTTTTCCGGGGCAGGGCCCCCATATCCAAGGAGCTTCCCTTTGAATGGTTCGACACCCCCAATATACGGGTAATTCCCTTGAAGGACTTTCGGCATTTCTGTCGCCTATTCGGATTCGAGATTATCAAGGAGACCGCTATCAGCACCTACCACCAAGAAGAACAAGGCAAGGAAGTACGTTTTTTACCCAATCTGCTTGCCAGTTACGGGATATACATGCTCGGGCAGAAAAACAACAAATAGTGCTTGCACGTAAACTCACCCATCTACATCGTCGAGATTACCAAGGTTTTAAAGTTTTAAAGTTTTAAGTAAGAGGCTGTTTTAGCTAAATACAGCACCTATGCTTGTACTAGTAGCCTGACCACAGAATGTTTTATTTGGTTTTTTAACCGTAAGCTCTCTTTCTTTAACCAAGAACAAAGAACGAGGAACAGTGAACGGTTACGTATCACCTCAATATCCGGATGGAGTTCAGTACCGCGATCATGGCCACCCCTACATCCGCAAACACCGCCTCCCACATGGTAATCGAGCCCATAGCCCCCATTGCCAGGAATAGCCCCTTTACTCCCAGGGCAAAAACAATATTCTCCCAGACAATGAACTTGGTGCGCCTGGAGATATCCACCGCCTGCACCAGCTTTTCCGGATCATCCTCCATCAGGACCACGTCCGCGGAATCGATAGCTGCATCCGATCCCAGGCCGCCCATGGCTATACCTATATCCGCCCGGGTAAGCACCGGGGCATCGTTTATCCCGTCTCCCACGTAGGCAATATAACCGTTCTGGTTTTGAGCTCCGGAGAAAAAACTCTCAAAACCGGAGACCTTGTCCTGGGGCAACAGGCCGGAGGAAAAATCGTCCAGGGCCAATTGACCCGAAATGTTCTGGGCCACATTCTCCCTGTCACCGGTGAGCATATAGTGCTTTTCCACCCCCCTTTTCCTGAGATGCTCCACCGCCAGCTTGGAACCTGACTTCAACTCGTCCCTGATTACTATATAGCCAGCGTGCACTGCATCTATCACCACGTGTACCACGGTATCCTCTTCGCGCGGGGATTCGAATTCCAGGGACAGGGAATGCAAAATGCGCTCATTGCCAGCGATAATGTTTTGCCCCCTTACTACGGCCCTGACTCCGTATCCTGCCAGTTCCTGGTAGTCCAGCACCGCATCCTTGTCCACGCTTTTCTGGCATCTCTCCAGAATGGACCTGGCAATGGGATGATTGGAGAATATCTCCACATGGGCAGCAGCAGCCAGAACTTCCTCTCTGGAAAATCCGTTTCTAGCCTCGATCTCCTGCACCTTGAAGTTGCCCTTGGTCAGGGTGCCGGTCTTGTCCCAGATCACCATTTTCAAGTTACTGAGCCCCTCCAGGAAATTGGCTCCCTTTACCAGAATACCCTTTTTGGAAGCCTTCCCTACTCCGGCGAAAAATCCCAGGGGTATGGAGACCACCAACGCGCAGGGACAGGATATGACCAAGAATATCAGCCCCCTGTAGATCCAGTCCGAAAACGTGGGGATTTGGCTGTACCAGGAGGCGGGAATCAGCACTGAATGCAGCACCACGGGCAGGACAGATATGCCTGCGGCAATGCCTACAACCACTGGTGTGTAGTACCTGGCAAATTTGGTGATGAATTGATCGGTACGGGATTTTTTGTCCGCTGCATTTTCCACCAGATCCAGGATCTTGGAAACTGTGGACATGTAAAAAGGCTTGTCCACCTTTATCCGCAACAGACCGGACTGGTTAATGGTCCCGGAAAACGCCCTTTCTCCGGACCTGAGCTTCTTGGGTTCAGGTTCCCCGGTGAGCGGGGAAGTGTCCACAAAGGACTCCCCGGATTCAATATATCCGTCCAGGGGGATCCTCTCTCCCGGCTTGACCTGGATGATTTCCCCAATGTCCACACCCTGGGGTGAAACCAAGTCAGCCCCCTGCTCTCTCTCCACCAACGCGGAATCCGGCCTTATCGCGAGCAGGGAACTAATGGAATCCCTGGATCTGCTCACCGCCTTGTCCTGGAACATTTCCCCCACTTTGAAAAACAGCATCACCGCCACTGCTTCCGGATAGGCACCGATGCACAAGGCCCCGATGGTAGCCACGCTCATCAGGAAGAACTCGTCAAAGAACTCCCATTTCCCGATATTATTCACAGCAGCCCGCAGGATATCACCGCCTACAATCAAGTAGCACACCAGGTACAACCCCAGAAGCAACCATTCCGGAAAAACTATGCTGGTGAAGGTGGTAGTGATCAACAACCCGGCATAGAGTATGGAGCCGGAAATCAAATAATATTTTTGTTTTTGCCAGGAAAACATCCCGTCTTCTTGTGACCCCCCGTTACAAGCGCACTGAGTACATGCGGGAGCAAACTCCCCGGATTCCTGACCCTGTCTCTCCGGATCCACCCGGTTTTCCGTTCCGGGAGAACACTCGTTATTGTAAACCACTTCCCTGTTAACCATTAAATTCATCCTTTTCCAATAGCTTCCATTTGCTATCTATTATCAATTGTTGAATATCAGGCTTTAAGGCCTTGTCTTAAATAATCACTTAAGCACATGGAAATCTCGACCACGAAGTGGCGAGAAACACGTAAGCACGTCTTTGATATCAAATTTGTGCAGCCTGTTGCAGGGCTATAGAAATAAGTTCCTCCACGTACTTGTCCTGCAGGGAATAGAACACGTTTTTGCCTTCCCTCCGGAAGCTGACCAGCCCTGCTGCCCTCAATATACGCAACTGATGCGAAACAGCAGAGGAATTCATGTACAGGACCTCTGTCAAATCGCAAACACAAAGTTCAGCATTGGCAAGGGCCTGCACTATCCTGATCCTGGTACAATCGGACAAAACCTTGAACAGCTCGGAAACTTCCCTGAGGACCTCCTGCGTGGGCATATTATTCCTGGCCTCCTCTATTTTGTCCGCGTGAATATTATGTGTCTGGCACACATCGAAATTGTTTTCAGTCATAAAATCCCCCTCGAACCGCAATAAAACAGGATTATTCCTTATCTCTTGTTTCTTATTTCTTGTCTCTAGTCTCTAGTTTCTAGTGGTCTCTAGCCCCCAGTCTCTTGAAAGTTGCGCAGCCTGAGGGCATTGCTTACCACCGAGACCGAACTCATTGCCATGGCTCCGGCAGCTATCATGGGATTTAAAGTGGGCCCGCCGAAGATAAAGAGCACACCTGCTGCCACGGGAATACCCAGGGAATTGTAGAAAAACGCCCAGAACAGGTTTTGTTTAATGTTTCCAACCGTTGCCCTGCTAAGGGAGATGGCTTTGGAAACTCCGGAAACATCCCCGCTCATCAGGACTATGTCTCCTGCCTCGATCGCCACATCTATCCCGGTCCCCAGGGAGATCCCCAAATCCGCACTCGCAAGGGCGGGTGCATCGTTTATCCCGTCACCCACCATGGCTACCTTCAAGCCTTGACTTTGCAATTCTTTTATCTTTTCAGCCTTTTTCTCCGGGAGTACATTGGGTATCACATTGTCTATACCCACTTTCACGGCTACAGCCCGGGCTGTCCTTTCGTTGTCCCCGGTAAGCATGAAGATATTCATCCCTTTTTGTTTGAGTCCGGAAATAACCTCCCTTACTCCAGGCTTTATCTGATCCGCCACAGCCAACAGCATTACCGGCACCCCTTCCAGGGCAGCAAGCAGGGGTGTCTTGCCCTGGGCAGCCAATTCCTGCAACCTGCTTTGCAAATACTTGTCCTGCAATCCGGACAAACCCTTTTCCTGCATGAATTCCAAGTTCCCCACAAGCAACTTGTGTCCGTTGATATCCGCCATTACTCCCTTGCCGGGTACTGAGTGGAAATTCTGCACCCCGTGATGCTCCACTTTAACTCCCTCGCTTTGCACACCACTGACCACGGCCCGGGCCAGAGGATGTTCAGATTCCAGCTCCACCGCTCCTATCAAGGGAAGTATATCTTCCCGGGTCCGGTTTTGGCCGGATTCCAACATCTCGATATCCGTGAGCTCGGGCTCTCCCCTGGTAAGGGTGCCGGTCTTGTCAAAGACTATTGTACGCACCTGTTCCGCGATCTCCAGGGCGCGGCCGCTTTTTATCAAAATCCCCAATTGCGCCCCCCTTCCGGTTCCGACCATGATCGCGGTGGGAGTGGCCAGTCCCAGGGCACAGGGGCAGGCTATAACCATAACTGCTACAAATATTCGCAGGGAAAATGCGACTCCCATCTGTCCGAGTATAAACCAACCCAGTCCGGCTACAATGGCAACTCCGATCACAATGGGAACGAAATACAGGCTCACCTTGTCCGCAAGGCTGGCTATGGGGGCCTTGGATCCCTGCGCTTCACGCACCAGGGCAACAATCTGCGCCAGGACGGTATCCTCACCCACCCTGGAGGCCTTCATGCGCAGTGAGCCTTGAGTGTTGTAACTACCGCCCACTACAAAATCACCCTGCTGTTTGTTCACCGGTATACTCTCCCCGGTCAGCATGGACTCGTCTATGCTGGAGTTGCCCTCCAGGACCTCCCCATCCACCGGGATCCTTTCACCGGGGCGAACCAAGAGCACATCCCCGGGAGTTATTTCCTTGACTTCCACCTCGAGGAGTTGGTCCTCCTTTATCAAGGTGGCCTTGTCCGGGGATAATTGCAACAATTGCCTCACCGCCTCTGTGGTCTTGGACTTGGACCTGTTCTCCAGGAACCTGCCCAGTGTAATCAAGGTGATAATAACAGCAGCGGAATCAAAGTACAGATCCCCGGCTTTGGCCACAGGATCCATACCCAGAATAATCCCGGCAAAATTCCAGGTGCTGTAGACAAAAGCCGCGCCTGTGCCTACCGCGATCAGGGTGTCCATGTCGGGTGCAAACCGAAGCAGTCCCGGAATACCCTGGATGTAAAAAAATCTGCCTATCCAAATAACCGGCAGGGTTAACAAAAACTGGACCAGTGCGTGATTCAGGGGTGCAGATTCCGGGGCCAGGGCAGAGGGCATGGGGATCCACAAAAGCTCGGACATGGAGATCAGGAAAAGGGGAATTGAAAAGGCCAAACAGTAAATTAGCCTTTTTTTCAGGTCAGCCACGCGCTGCTGCATCTCCAGGTCCGGACTGGCACTTCCGGCATCCTCCTTTTCAACTGGAGTAGCCTTGTAACCAGCCTGTGCGACCGCATCCTGTATTTCACTCACCTTGATTTGATCCGGGTCTATTTGCAAACGCGCCCTTTCGGTAGCCAGATTCACACTTGCCTCTGTTACTCCGGGGAGATTGCAAATCGCCTTTTCCACCCTGGAGGAACAAGCCGCGCAGTGCATTCCCTCTATAGCAAGTTCTATCTCGGATTTGTCCCTGGGAGGCTCTATTTCATATCCAGTATTCCGGACTGTACTGATTATATCTTCCTGTTTGAGCCGGTTAGCATCCCAGCTCACCTGCAACTGTTCAGTAGCCAGGTTCACACTGGCATTCTCCACGCCTTCCAGGGCACCCACCGCCTTCTCCACCCTGGAAGAACAGGCGGCGCAGTGCATTCCCTTTATCCGAAAAACGGACTTTTGCAAATTGGCATCAGCAAGCATCGCTTCAGAATTTGTCATATTTTTCCTTTATGCACGTTAACTCCCATGCCCTTACCTAGTACCTGGCACAGAAGCATGGACAATCTCGTCTACGAAGTAGCGAGCAAAATACTTGTTCTTACACTTAAAACCTGATATGGTTGAAACTTGTCAATAGGGCAATAGTATCTTTTTACCATCTTAGAGGGTTAGCTGTGTAT
>CAJXKR010000147.1 GCA_913055815.1 uncultured Desulfohalobiaceae bacterium
GACTGTGTGCCAGGGATGCCCTTCTGATTGTATCCAGGGTGGAATAGGACAATTTGCTCCTGTCCCCCATAACCAATCCCAAAAGCAACCCCTGGCCCTGGCCTTGAGGAGTATGTTCAATCAGATGCTCCCTCAATTGCAGCCGTAATGACCACAGAAAGGACTCTTCCCCGCGGATTTCAATCTCTGTATCACTGCTCTCGGTATATGTCCTGTAATAAACCCCCTTTTTCTTCCAAAAAAACCTGTTATCCCATGTTCCCGGATTCCGAAGCCCCCTCACAGGTTCCAGCCTGAACCTGGCTTGCACCTTTTGTCCGGGAGAGGGCCAAATATCCGGATTGTTCCACTTCCAAACCACCTTGCCAGGCAAGTACCCCTTATTCCCATCTTCAGTCTGAAATTGAGGTTCAGACAAAATGACCTGGATGCGTTCCCCGGGCTTGGGCTCCACCTTGTCCACTTCTGCTTTAATCTGCACCTTTTCCCGTGCACTCATCCATTGCGGGACCTGTATATCCTCTTGTGGAAACTGAAGGTTGGCCAGTCCATACCCGGCAAGCATACAAAGCATTCCCAGCCAGAGGGGAACAACCAATTTATTGGACCTGTGCTGGATAAAAAACAACAATCCTGCAGAAAACACAGCCGGAACCGGATATTGCAAGGACAACAACCCCAGGATGTAAAAAAGAAACGAAATCTGCCAGGGAAGCAGCCCGAAAGGAGTATCAGAATTAAAATATTCCCCTGCCATAAATTTTATTTACAGTTTTTTACCGTACATACGGTAGAAAAACTGTTGAAATGCCTTAAAGTTCGAAATAGAGTTGACCGGGTTACTTGAAACAAGATAAATTCAATTTTTCTTGATTTCAACACATTAATAAATTCAGACATTGAAAAACCGAGTTTTTGACTGTAGAGTAAAAGATCGAACACAGAGGGAGTTCCCAGAACTTGCTTTGCATACCTATAAGGAGACTTTATGAAAAATATTGAGGAAGAGGGAGATATTATCCCACTGGATAAAAGGATCATCTTTGCCCTGGATGTCGACAGTCCTAAAGAGGCCAAGGACTGGGTACTGCTTCTGGAAGGGCAGATCACCTTCTTCAAGGTGGGATTGGAACTTTTTCTGGCAGGCGGGTTCGAGATCGTGGATTGGATCATAAACAGGGATCTGGATGTAATGCTGGACTTGAAATTATACGATGTACCTCGGACAGTTCAATCCGCAATCAGGCAAATCGACAAATATTGCCCAACTTTTACCACAGTGCACGGCGACCAGGCCATAATGGAAGCCGCAGCCAGTGCTGCCGAGAACACGGAAATCTTGGCTGTTACTGTACTGACAAGCCTGGACCAAAACGATCTGCAAGACTTGGGCATGAGCACCGATACCAAATCTCTGGTTATGAGAAGGACCCAACAAAGTATTGATGCCGGACTTGGCGGAGTGGTTTGTTCAGGCCAGGAAGTTTCGAACCTGAGGAACAAACTGGGGAATGGATTCTATACGGTAGTACCGGGCATCAGGTCCAAACACCAGGCCAAGGAGGATCAAAAAAGAACAGTAACCGCTGCCGAGGCCTTCAGGTCAGGTGCCGATCATATAGTGGTCGGCAGTTTGATCAGGAACGCAGAAGATCCAAATAAAGAAGCAGAAGATCTCCTGGATGACATAAATGACATATTTTACTGATTAAATTCAAAAATTATACCTGTCTCAATCAATTAAAAAATCTATTGACAAACAGCTTTGTTCTATATATATTCTTTTAATCGATTCGGGCGGATAGCTCAGTTGGGAGAGCACCGGCCTTACAAGCCGGAAGTCACAGGTTCGATCCCTGTTCCGCCCACCACTTTGGGGAGCTGTAGTTAAGCTGGTTATAACGCCGGCCTGTCACGCCGGAGGCCGCCGGTTCGAATCCGGTCAGCTCCGCCATTTTTTTCCCAGATTACAGTTAGTTTTGAAAGGTCAGTGGTTGGCGCCGCTGACCTTTTCTTTTTTGGTCGGCTTTTTAAAGGGGGAAGCCCGGGTCCCCCTTTCCCATGATATGACTCATTGAGGCAATCCTGCTAAAATCGATAATTCACGGTCGTACCATAGCCCCAGAGAGTTGCATCCGCCTTGGTGGAGACTTTTGCTTTGTTAGTCACTATTTCATTATCTATGTGATAAGAGTGGTTCAGGTTTTTGCTTTCTCCGCCGATAATCCGGTCATGCTCCACTGTAGTATATTGCAGTACGGTATCCACGGTCCAGTTTTCATTTAATTCAAACCCCGCTCCCAGGGAATAGGTCTTTTTGTCCGCGTCCGGCCATTGTGCATCAAAGCTGGAATCCGGAATCGGACTGGGATCGTAGAAGTATCCTCCACGCATAGTGACTATGTCTGATGCCTGCCACTCTACACCGACCCGAACCTGTCTTGTGTCTTCCCAGTCTCGCTTATAAACAATCTTATCGTCATCCAGCAAGTATTCAGTCGCATCATCCGAGTTGTCCAATTCAACCGTCTGCTCCTCAACCATGCTCCAGCGTGTCCAAACCAGGTCAAATTCCATGGAGATAGCATCGTATGGCCGGAAGCGCACTCCGAATTGGACCTGATCCGGATGATCCACATCCTCCATGGATATGTCGTACTCATTATTCAAGGTTTCACTAGTCTTGGTCTGAATTGCTTTTTCGACCTCCCCGGGTACATCCTTTATATCCAGATCCCCATCAAAGTCGGCGTCAGACTGGCTGCGATAGGTCAAGCCGATGCTCCATTCCTCATTCGGGGTATACATAAGGCCCACATTGCCAGAGTAATTAAAATCGTCAGTCATGTCAGCCTGCAAATTCGCGGCTTCTCCGTAGTCAGGGGCTACACCCTTTTTAACCGATACCGGATTCTTCATATCGAACACCTTGTATTCCTTTCCCGCGCTGGATCGACCCAGGGAGACCCCGAAGCCCAAGGACAAGTTCTCGTTCACGCTATAGGAGGCAGTGGGTGTAACCACCTTTCTCTCGTACCAGGATTCGTAGCAGTTGTACGCCATGGGATTTTTCGTCGCATCGCTCTCCCACTCCAGATGCAAGCCAAATGGTGCATACGCACTCACCCCGAAGCTCCAATTGTTGTTTATGGGCATGGCGAACCCCAAGTGAGGAGGATAGAGATTGCTAGACTCGTCGCTTGTATCCGTAGGACCAAAATTCTGCAGATTATTGTTCTGCACTTGATAATTCTTGACCTTCAGGTCCGGATCAATCACCATTATTCCGGCGGAAACTACCGGTCCATCCAGTTGGGTCAGCCCCGCAGGGTTGTAATAAGCTGCATAAGGGCCTTCAGCATTGGCTGCATATGCTCCTCCAAGTGCAGTAGCCCTGGCGCCGATGCCATAAGTGTCAACATTGCCTGCCCAGGAAACACCTGTAACGAATAACATTGCCGTTGCCACAAACACAGAAAACAACTTTTTCATTTCTTCCTCCTTGTTTAATGTTTGCAGTTGCGATTAATAAAATCACGTACATTCAACAATATTTTAGACAATAAAACATTGTTTAGACACATTAACCATGTAATTCAATGATATTTTTATTTATAATACTTATTTTATTTTGCCGGATGGAACATAATAGAATTGTATTAGAATTTCAAGTAAAAATAACAACAATAAAATGATATTATTTTATTTTAATATATTTTTGTAATAATGGAAGAATAAAATCTTTTAGCTTACTCAAACAATATACATACAATTAAACACTATTCATTAATACGTTTTTGAATTTCAACTATCAAGAAAATTAAAGCCATTTTAAAATTATACATTTTAGTATATCTACAAAATATCAATGCATAACTTGAACAACAACTTCATATACACTGAAAAATTGGGCTATATACCGGAATAAGCACATAAAACCAAAAAAATACGGCAACTCTCAAAAGGGTTTACAAAAGGCTGTTTAAATCAACACACTTTGAGGCACTTAACTAAAGACGCTATCCTGCTAGAGGATGCCACTGCAAAAAGTAGCTTTAATTATCAGATTTTGAAACATGCTAGTTATAAGTCTTTGATTTTTCGTAAAACTTTAACACTCTAAAACCATAAAACTGCCTGCAAAAGACTTTTTGCAGGCGCGTCTTCCTGGGTCAATTGGAAATAGTCTGCCAAAGCCTCGGTGATTTCTTTGTTGGTATGTTCGTTTCCATCTGAAATATGTTTCAGCAATGGTAGCATTATGGTTTGAAAATCCGGGATAGTCATAAAAAATTCCTAATACTGATTATACTTGTAACTCTTTCCTCTAACCATATCAGCGGGATACTTGTCTTCAGTTGGCCTGCGGATCACGTTCCGGGCGCGCCCTGTCGCATGCGATATCTGGTCCGTACGCAATCTCATACCCCAGAGATTCCAGCCAGTCCAGGGCGGTTTGTTCAATGGTGTTTTCAGTGGTCTTGGTCATGCCAAACCTGAAGATTATTTGTGCTTAATATATGATGTTCAAACGCTTTTCATTGCACCTTTTTAAAGTCTGATATTATTTCGACAAAAAACTTAATGCTGGTTATCCGAGTTTTGTTGCCAGTCGTCTGCGATGCGTTTCCAATCGACTGTCCGCTCTACTGTTTCATCGTTTTCATCTTTTCCAGTCCACACTGCCCAAAAGCCGAGGTTCAGGTGTTTCTTCATTTTTCTTATTAGATGCTTTTTTAGAGGTTCTTTTCATAGGCCACCGATCTCCTCTTTATAGCTTTAAGGAAGGTTTGTTTCCTTTTCACATTATTCTTGGCAATATCAAAAAACATTGACTCGACGAAACATTTCATCATGTTTTAAGTATTTCTTCCGCTATCTTGAAAGGTACGGGGCGAATCTGTGTGGTGTTGCTTTAGGTTCAGCCCAACGGGCCTCCGATCTTTGCTCGCCTTGGGTGAGATCACTATCACGTTTACAGATTCACTCATTCAGCGTTCTCCACGATTTTCTCAGCATCTGAAATTGTTACTTCCCCGGAAACAAGCTTTGGAAGTAACGTATCGCGGATCTCTGCAAGCGTTACCATTTCGCTTACATTGGATCTAATTTTTTCATTGATCGGCTCGACGTATTGCTCAAATTTTTCTATGATTCGTACAGGAGGAATAATACAAGGAAGGTTGCTGATCTGTTTCTTATTTATCGAGCCAAAGACAGTGCCTTCGCCCTCATAACTACAAAAATATTTAGTGAGTGTCTGGAGGCAATAGTAAATGAAAGAGAGAAATCCCTGTTTATGCCGGAGCGTTGTCACCCCGCGACCAATACAACACTCTTCAAAGGCCATGTTTAAATCTCCGACAGGTGCTTGAACACTTATCAATGTATCGCCTTGTGTCGCTATACGTTTTGGTACCGAGCAGTATACGCGTGGATTAGGATATCTGAATCCAAAATCACGCCGCCCCTGAAAAAAAGGCGGTCCTTCCAGATTTTCGTTATACGTACTGCTAGGTGGCGATTGAACCATGGTTATATCAAAAATAGCTCCTACTGTAGATGGTTCCCACCCTGCCGGCATCTCCCCCAGTTCGGATTCTTCAAAACGGTCGGGAAACAAGTCGAGGATATCCTGGGGCAAGGTCTGGACGTCGGGCTTTTCGCGGTAACGAGCAGCAGTTTCGGCGAAGCGTTCCGGGATGGGGTTGCCAGCCTGCAGGGCATTGTAGACTACCGGGTCGAAGTCGATGAACCAGCTCTTGAAAATGGCTTGGGCCATCTGTTCCAGCGTCTGATTCATTTCTCGGTTCAGTTCGATCTTGTCGTCCAATGAGCCGAGGATGTGGGCGATGGCGCGTTGTTCATTTAGAGGTGGTATAAGAAATTCAAGGGATTTTAATGTGGTTCCGGAAAGTTCTTGAAAAGTTGAGCCCGCTGCATGTTGTTTCAAATAATCTGTGTTTTGCAAGAGTAGGTAGTAAATAAACTCGGGGTCATACCCATCGCGGACCACCAAATTACGCAATCCCTGATTTGTCGCAACAGATTTACCGGCGAGGGCAACATATCCTACTGGGGCGCGACTCGTTAGAAGCACGGTCTTTGGGGGCAACATACGAGCGCTGCTGTTATTGAGCCCTTTCTGTGTTATACTCCTTTCGCCATTGGCCACATAACGCGGATGTTCACGGGATAAATCTTTGGGAGTAATCCAAGGTATATCGCCACCCCAATATTCCGCTTTATCTGTTTTTGGTGTACCCCCGCCGATCACATCAGCAATCTCGGAAATCTTACGGACCGACCATCCATGGGGAAGGGTGGTTTCTTCTCTCGGCGACTGAATACGTTCACAGTGCTTTTTTATATTTTCCCGAAACTCAAATGAAACTCGATGCCAGTCAAGCACGTCTATTCTGAACGGCAAAGGTGCTTCCGCAAATTCATTCTTAAGTTGAGACAAAATACGACGGGGTACTTTATCCTCGCAGACAACAACAAGGTCAAGATCTGAATAGGATTTCGCGTTCCATGTTGCGCGTGAACCAAAGGCCCAGACGTCGCATTTTGCGACAAACCTGGCTAAAATGCGCTTAATAGTAGTTAAGTCTTGAGGAGATAAGTCAATCATTTTTTTCCTCAAGTGCGGTGAGCAATTTTTTCGCGTCAGTGAGGAACGTCTTAGCTACCTGGAAAATCTCTTCAGCAGTGTCCTCGTCGTAGGTATGCGATATTTCGTTCCGAGCCTCATGGTATTCCATCCATTGATCAACGTCGTCAATCAACTTGTTTTCCACGCTGAGCCTGAAAAGCTCCTTCCGCGTGACGCCGTCAACATAGGTGGCCCCGATATTTCGTGAAATCCAGCGTTTCATGAATTTCCAGCAGAGTTCATATGTAAACTCAAAATTCTGAATTACACCCGCTTCTATAACATCTTGTTGTTCTTCAGACATATTTTCGAGGTTCTCCGGTTTCGCCACGTTGAGTGATTTTTCAAGTGACATGGTAGCTTTTCTTAAACTGTTGAGATCAAGTGCCATACTAAAATGCCCCTTTTTATTCTAGTTCAAACTTGATTTTCATTCATTATTCCATCACTATTGCAGTGATTATGGGTGCTGGCCTTCACAATTTCATGCTGCGAGTAAAAGTACAGGATTCCAAAAGCTACTTGCCAAATCCGAGGACCTCCAAATTGCGTTTGATGGTGGTTTCGAGCTGGTCAGCCTTCTCGAACTGCTCGTACAATTCAGCGGTCAGCTTTTCCATTTTTTCCTCGAAGGGGATGCCGTCGTCTTCAACTTCTTCCGCGCCCACATCCATATGACCGCGCATCTTGTCAGCCATTCCCCAGAGCTTCTTCTCGAAGCCCAGATTCCCTCCATTACCGTTCTTTGCACTCATAACCGCCCTTTGTCACTTTGTGAAACCAATTTTTACGCCCAAATTGACGAACCCTATGTTGCAGAGTACTGTTACCCAATAACCCGACATATATAATCTTTCGCTCTTTTTAAATTTGGAGCGGACTCTTTTCTTGCCTGTCTTACTTGATCACACCTTGTTTATAGATATTACAGCGCCCAGGAAGCCGCCCCTTTCGGGAACTGTATTACAATGTTCTACTTACTTTGGAATTGGGATAACTCCAAACTTTTTATAATTTGGTATCAAATCAGTTTTTTAGAAGCAACTGTTTCTTGAGATTAAGTGCACTTGTCAGTTCCTGTCTAAGGCTTTGATAGGCA
>CAJXKR010000148.1 GCA_913055815.1 uncultured Desulfohalobiaceae bacterium
ACAGGGCTTACTGTGGGAGTCCGGGATGCCAATTTTAGTGTCAAGGAAGGCGAGATCTTTGTGGTCATGGGACTTTCAGGTTCAGGGAAGTCCACGCTAGTGCGCATGCTGAACAGATTGATAGAGCCTACATCCGGCTCGGTCTACGTGGAAGGGAAGGATGTGGCCACAATGGAAGAGGATGAGCTCATTAAAATCAGAAGACAAAAAATGAGCATGGTTTTCCAGTCCTTTGCACTCATGTCCCATATGACGGTTCTGGAAAATGCGGCGTTCGGGTTGGAGATATCCGGTTATGAGCAGAAAGAGAGAGAGGAACGAGCCATGAAGTCCCTGGAACAGGTTGGCCTGAAGGCAAATGCCAACAGCTATCCTGACGAGCTCTCCGGTGGGATGCAGCAGAGAGTGGGATTGGCCAGGGGGTTGGCCGGAGATCCCAGTATCATGCTCATGGACGAGGCCTTTTCCGCCCTTGACCCCTTGATCAGGACGGAAATGCAGGATCTTTTGCTCAGCCTGCAGGCGGAGAGTTCCCGGACAGTCATTTTTATATCCCACGATTTGGACGAAGCCATGCGGATCGGGGACCG
Source organism: uncultured Desulfohalobiaceae bacterium (assembly GCA_913055815.1). GTDB lineage: Bacteria > Desulfobacterota > Desulfovibrionia > Desulfovibrionales > Desulfothermaceae > CAJXKR01. Next base: position 591 of record CAJXKR010000148.1, read on the forward strand.
GATCGCCATGATGGAAGGCGGCAATATCGTTCAAGTGGGTACACCGGAAGAAATACTCAAATATCCTGCAGACGATTATGTGCAGGCATTCTTCAGGGGCGTGGATCCCACAAATGTCCTTAGAGCCGGTGATATTGCCCGCGACAATCAGGTAACCATTATCAGGCATAGGGGGGACGAACTTCACCCGGCGCTGGAGAGACTCCAGTCCTATGACCGCTCCTATGGGTACGTCCTGGACAAGAAACGGCGGTTTCTGGGAGTTGTCTCCGTGGATAGCCTGCTTGCATGCATTGAAAAGGAGAAAAACGAGAATGTCAATTTGGAATTGGACGAGGCCTTCCTGGACAATGTGGAGGCGGTAACCGAGGAGAATTCCCTTCAGGACAGCCTGTCCTTTATAGCTGACAGTCCAGTGCCGGTTCCTATTGTGGACAATGACAACGTCTACAAGGGAGTTATATCCAAGAACCGCTTTTTGAGGACCATGCAGCGGGAAAAGCAATAATGTCAAGAAGTTATGCTTTATAAAATAAAGAATGCAATAAGGAGGATATATGATATTCGATTATTACACCATGCCTCTGGACAAATGGATCAAGTTGGCGGTGGAGTGGGTAGTAGGTAATTACAGATTTATCTTTCAGGCCATTAAATGGCCTATTGAAAAGACCTTGAACGGGATCGAGGGGTTTTTGCACTGGCTTCCACCTGAAGTTGTCATACTAGCATTTGCAATTATAGCCTGGAGGGTAGCAGGCAGGAACATAGGTATATTCGCGTTGCTTGCCCTGTCGTTTATCGGACTTATCGGGATTTGGGAAGAGGCAATGACTACTTTGTCCATGGTGCTCAGTTCTTTGATCTTTTGTACCGTAGTGGGGACACCCATAGGGATATATGCTTCCCAGAGCGACAGGTTCTACACTTTAATCCGGCCTGTTCTGGACGCCATGCAGAGCACTCCGGCTTTTGTGTATCTGGTGCCGGTGGTTATGCTGTTTAGTATAGGGAGCGTGGCAGGAGTTATAGCCACGATTATTTTCTCTATCCCTCCTATAATCCGCCTCACCAATCTGGGGATCAGGCAGGTGCATCCGGAACTGGTGGAAGCCGCCGTGGCCTTTGGAGCTACCAAGAAACAGGTGCTCTTGAGAGTGCAGGTTCCCTTGGCCATGCCCACTATACTTGCCGGCATAAACCAGAACATCATGCTCTCCTTGGCAATGGTCGTTATCGCTTCCCTGATCGGGGCTGGCGGACTGGGAGTACTGGTTTTCGAGGGAGTTAACAGCCTCAGGGTCGGTTTGGCCGGTATCGGTGGCCTGGGCATTGTTTTAACCGCCATGGTCCTGGACCGGATAACCCAGTCTTTGGGGCAACCCAAGCGCAAAAAGTAGAAAGTCAAAAAGTACGCTCACTAAAAAAATCCCGGTACGAAAAAAGGCAATCCTTTGCGTACCGGGATTTTTTTGTGGATGAGCAAAATCAATTCCAGCTACTTGGGTTGCATTCGCATCGCGGAATCCAGCCTGATGGTCTCTCCGTTTAGAACCGGGTTCGCTATTATGGAGGATACCATTTGTGCGTATTCGCTGGGCTTGCCGAATCTGGACGGGAATGGCAATTGCTTGGCCAGGGACTGCCTGACTTCATCCCCCAGAGAGGCAAACATGGGAGTGTCGAAAAGTCCCGGTGCTATAGTTACCACTCTTATTCCGTGCGGGGCGAATTCCCTGGCCATGGGCAAGGTCATGCCGACTACCCCTCCCTTGGAAGCGGAATAGGCAACCTGACCGATCTGGCCTTCGAAAGCTGCAACTGAGGCTGTATTTACCACAATTCCTCGCTCTCCTTCCTCGTTGGGCTCATTTTCTGCTATGTGTTCCACTGCGAGCCTGACTACATTAAAGCTCCCCACCAGATTTATCTGCAAGGTCTTGTTAAAGTAGTCCAGCGGCATGGGGCCCTTTTTCCCCAATACCTTGGAAGGGATACCTATCCCAGCGCAATTTATCACTCCGTGGATTTTTCCCAAGGAGTCCAGGACTTTTTGAATACCTTCCTGCACCGAATTTTCATCCGAGACATCGGTATGGCAATAAACAACCGAGTCTCCCAATTCCTGTGCAAGTTTTTCTCCCTGTTCGTCTGATACATCGAATATGGCAGCCTTTCCGCCTTCTTGTACCAGTTTCCTGATAGTAGCCTCTCCCAAACCGGAAGCACCCCCGGTGACAATAAAGGTTTTACCACTGCTTTGCATATGCTGAACCTCCTGATTAAAAGTTACTGCAAGCTTGCTTTATCAAGATCTGAGTTTCGCTGCGATCTCCTCTGCGATATCGCTAATTCCCAGTTCCTTCAATTTTTTCCTGCTAGGTATGCCTTTGTCTTCACTCCAACCCCTCTTCTTCCAGTAAGTGGGTAGTGCCTGGTCAAACAGCTTGGAAATATCGCCGTCAAAAGCCGCCCTGCCCTTGAATGGCCCTGTAGGCAAGGGTTCTTCGAACCAGCGGGCCGGAAACATTTTGGGGCTGTCCCATTCTTTTTTGGGGTCTTTGATATTTTGGGTGTGGAGATTGAAGAGCCTGGAGAGTGCGTACGCCCTCTCGCCTACCTGCAGTAGTTCCTGTTTGCTGAAATCCTCCCAGCCGGTGACTGCCTTGAGGACTTCCACGTTCCCTTCGTCTCCCCAGAATCCACCTGCAAACATGCAGTACACCATGGAATTGATTGCTGCGGTGGAGTTTTGTCCGTTAATAGCGCCTTCAAAGTCGATAGGATCTTTCATGAACGAGCCCGATCCTCCGCCTGTATGTTCGCAGGGCCTTACCACGGTAACGTATTCCAGGGCATTGCGGTCGCGATTGCTCCTGGTGCCGTGCGCGGGCTGAGCATAGCGTTTCCCGGTCATGCTGTAGTACATGATTTCCTGGTTTCCCTTCTTGCTGCTGAAATGCCTCGCAGTTTCATAAGTACCCTTGCCAAGGATCTTGCCGATCCCTTTGCCCTGGGTGATTTTTTCCATAATAGCCTCGACTGACTGCACGTCCCCCCAGCTTATGTCAATGCCGTCCAGGTCCCCGGCACCTATCAGGTCCCTTTGCCTGAGTTCCATTAAAAGTCCCAGCAGAGCACCTCCTTCGATAAAGTCCATGCCCTTGTTGTCGAACATCCTGGTAGTGTACTGGGATTTGGCTGCATTTTCAGCCATGTCCTTATAATCTCCAGGGTAGGGATCTCCCGGGTCCATGTCCTTTGTTTCCAGGTAGCCGACGTTGCCGCCCACCATGCCCATGGCTTCCCAATCCGGCATATCGGTTATGGTTTTGTCCATGAATTCCTTTTTACTGGTTACCTCTGTAGGATAGAGGCAGTGCAGGGCGCAGCCCGGGCAGGATTGTTTGCGCACAAAGCTAAGCCTGTCCATGAAGGGACCCGAAAGTGTCTTTACGGTCTTGGGATCAGCCCAGGATTCCCACTGCCAGTTCCTGATCGGATAACCTCCCAGGACGTTGCTCTCCTTGGCAGATATGCCTGCGGTTCCGTAAGAGCGCCAAAAATGGCTCTTACTCTCCTTTTTCTTGATTTTGCTAGTTACCTGCATGAATTTTTTCTTGTCAGCGAATTTTTGACCTTTGGTTCCCCGCACCACGATACCCTTGAGGTTCTTGGAACCTGCCACTGCTCCGGAACCGTAGCGTCCGTGGGCCCTGGCTCCCTCGGTGACCATGTTGGCGAACCAGACCCTGTTTTCCCCAGCAGGTCCGATAACCCAGGCACTGGACAATCTCTTGGCACCAATGCCCTGTTCCCTTGGTGGCCTTAACTTGGCCCATCTTCTGGTCATGTCCGATTTGGACAGAGTGCTCCCGGAGATCTCCAGAGGGGCCAGTACCTGTTTCCTGAGCGCCATCTCGGCATCTTCGGCTCCCATGCCCCAGTACTGTTCCGCATCACGGATCTCTATCTCGTCGTCTATTATTGCCAGATAGACTGGCCTGTCTGCCTTGCCCACTATTTGAATTCCGTCCCAGCCGGCGAACTTGAGATTCGATCCGCCCTGTCCGCCGCACAAGGTTACGCAGTTGAAATTGTACGGGCTCTTGGTCACGATGGCAGTGCGGGCATTGGGAGCTATCCCGGTAACAGGACCTACCATGAGCTGCAGCATATTTTCTGGTCCCAGTGCTTCTTTTTTCGGATCTGCAAGCCCTTCCTTGAACAGGAAATACATTCCCATGGCCCATCCCCCCAGGAATTTTCTGTATACTTCTTCCGGGGGCTGTATGGTGCTTACAGACTTGGAACCCAGATCTATTCTGGCTATCTTGCCGGTGAATCCATAACGTTCTTTCATTATAACCCCCTATTTTTGTTGTACATTTTCTTGTAAAGTAGTTCTGCCGCTTCTTCGGGTTGGTTTGCATAGTAGCGGCCGTTGACCAGTGTTGGCATGAACTTGAGCGCGCCTTCTTCCGGGCAGGCCTTGACACATTCCGGGTCTCCCCCGCAGCGCGTACAGACCTGTGCCTTGCCTTCGATGGGATCAAAGGATATGCCGCTTCCAAACTGTTCTTCGCAGACTTCCAGGCATCTGCCGCAGTTTTGGATGCCCAGGCATTTTTCCCGGTCCACAGTCATATAGCCCATTCCGGTATAGCCCTCCTTGCCTTCTCCTTGTTCGACTGTCCGGATTGCCCCTGTGGGACAGACAGCTTGGCAAGGGTGCTGGCTTGTACCTTCTGCCCATTTTATCAGTTCACAGTATTGACAGATGTTAACAAAGTCCACGAATTGGAAGCGCATGGGTCGAATCCTGGAAAATTCCAGGTTGATGCTGTCCTTGGCCTGCTCCGGTGCGATCTCCTGCATGAACTTATCCGCACATGCCACAGCACAGGACAAGCAGCCAGTGCATTTGGTGGGATCAAACACTATGGTATAGTTTTCCCTTGGTTCCGAAGCCTTGTCTTGTTCCCCCGCGAGTGCACTGTCTGAAAACATCCCCACTGCGGAAACAGAAACTCCGAGGGCTGTCAGCATCCTGATAAAATCGCGTCTGCTGATAGCCCCTTTGGCATATTCCTGTTTCAATTCCGAGACTCTTTCCTGCTTAAAGTCAGTCATGCTGGCCTCCTGATCCGGGTTTAGAAGGTTGGTGAAAGCATTTCAACCATAAACTGATTTGATACGATATCCAAGTTATTAGTTGTTCGGCTACATTTGGACTTGTCCAATTTTGGAATTGCAAATTTGTTGTTTTAAGACACGGAAATTACGGATTCCTGATTCAGGATACCCTAAAATCGTTGATCAGGTGCGTATATTGATTCCTGCTGGTCAAAGATACTTGATTACTTCGTCCAGAGGCTTCTTTTTCGGACCTTCCGGGACCCTGGCAGGGTAACCTATGGGTACAACCGCCATGAATTCACCGGAAGGTTCATCAATAAAATCCATTATCTGATCCTTGATCACATAGAGGATTCCCAGCCAAACACTACCCAGCCCGAGGGAATTGGCTGCCAGTAAAAGGTTTTCCACTGCCGCTGCTGAACTCTGGATCTCCATGGTTCGAAAGAAATCCAGGGCGTCATCACGATTTACCCGGAAAAGGGTGGAACCATTGGCTATGAATTGTCCGGTGTTCATGACAGCGATAACCGCTGGTGCACTGGCTATTGTCCTGGCTGACATCCGTAGTATTGTGGATACTGGTTTGTTGAAATCAGGTGCGTATTTGGCAACCAAGGCGGAGAGATCTTTCCTTTTTTGTCCCTGAATTACTATGAATCTCCATGCCTGTTGGTTATGGGCAGAAGGGGCCCGGTTGGCAGCATCCAGTATCGTTCTTATCTTTTCGTCCTCCAGGGGTATGTCCTGGAACTGCCTTACACTCCTCCTGTTAAGGATACTCATGATAGTCTGGTTTGAAAAATCCTCTGGCATTTATTTCTCCACAATGGTTAAAGTTGGAATTAAGTGTCTTATTTTAATATTATTGTAGAGAGATTGGATTTTGTTGACAAGTCCTTTTTATATGTGATTTAGGACTAGTTTTCATCTGGAAATTCTTAATTTCCGGATACGGAAATAGCTGGTTTTTAATTCGGAAATCAGATTTTTTCGTTTGACAAGGAAATCAAGAACTTATGATGAGGCGTATCTTGATACCTCAAAATATTCTGCTTAGAATAAAAAACATAATTGACCTTGTAAATCTTTTTGTGGGATAATTATTAATCCAAGATAAAATAAGTGAGCCAAGGAGGTCGGTATGGAAGTGGAGGTTAACGGACTCAACATCAATTACGAGATAGATGGTCCGGAAGGTGCCCCGGTACTGGTCTTCAGTCATTGCCTGGCAGCAAATCAAAGGCTGTGGCAGTATCAAGTGGCGGAATTCAAGGGCAGCTATCGGGTTTTGACCTACGATATTCGTGGACATGGCGGATCTTCAGCACCGGAAGAAGCATATACCATGCAAGGGCTGGCAGAGGATATCAAGCTGCTGTTGGATCGTTTGGGAGTGGAGAAATGTCATTTTGTGGGCATTTCCCTGGGCGGAATGATTGCTCAAATGTTTGCTGTTAATTATCCGGAGCGTTTAAAGAGCCTGGTGCCTTGCGATACGGTCAGTAAAGTCCCTGCTGACGCAGTCCCTGTATGGGAGGAAAGGATCCAGGTGGCTGAGACCGAGGGGATGGAAGTTCAGGTGGAACCTACTATGCAACGCTGGTTGACCGATAATTTCAGGGAAAATAATCCCGCTATTAATGAATATATCAAAAAAATGATTGAAAATACTTCTGTTCCGGGGTTTGTAGGCTGTTGCAGGGCCATAGCTGACTTCGATGTCTCTGATGAGATTCCCAATATTACGGTACCCACACAAATTATGGTAGGGGAGGACGATCCCGGAACTCCGGTTAGCATGGCCAGGGCAATACATGATGCAATTCCTGGGGCTGGATTGGAGATTATTCCTGGTGCCAGACATCTTTGCAATATCGAGAATGCACAAGAGTTTAACCAGAGATTGTCAAATTTCTTGCTGCAATTCGAATAAGGATATCCTCATGCTTGATTCCTGAGCTTGAGTTCGATGGGATGCGGATTCAAGTAGTACTGGTACTGTAGGTAAGGTTGATTG
>CAJXKR010000149.1 GCA_913055815.1 uncultured Desulfohalobiaceae bacterium
AGAACCAATAGCCTGTTTATTCAACAAGTTGAGTACCTTTTCTCGCAACGAAAAGATTCGTTGACGAGATTGCCCATCATTCGTTGTGCCTCACCGGGACATGGGAGTTAAAGAAAGATTATCCAGGTAATAAATAGGCCCCCAGATCGTAATCGCATTCCGGAGGGTTTACTATGTTTCCGCCAGCAGTGAGTCCGTCCAGGTTCTTGATTTGGATTTTTCGGCGGATAGTCGGGCGCTTAGGGGTGTCCAGTTCAAAACTGATCTTAACTATGTCGTCGTATTGAAAATCGTGCGGTCTGTTGGTGGAAAAACTGATACCGTAAAAAGATAGATCCTTGACCATCAGTCTTCCTTGAGACCCGGTTTTGGGATTGATGTATTCACCGGCAAGAAGTACTTTTTTCCTGTAACATTTGCGATTTTTTCCGGGTTTTTCTATGGAGTCCTGTTTTGATTTTTTGGGGGTTTTTGAATGCTCCTCTGAAGATTCCTGGGGGCAAAAGACATTCATCTTTTGCTTGTTTAGAAATTCCAGCACTTCCTCCATGTTTTTGCAATTAGCGACCTTGACGAGTTCTTTGTCTTTTTTGAGAGGCCCCTCGTCCTGGTGTTGCAAAACAATCCAGCCCTGCTTGTGCCATTTAGCCAATAACACAGGTTGTTTGTTGGTAACCCCGTACAAGGTGCTTATGTTTTGCTGTTTTTCCCGGGAAAGGGATTTCAATGCTACCAGCTTCATAATTTAAATCATTGATATAAATGAATCTATTTTACTTGTTGTTGTGAAATCACATTTGAATGGAAAACAGGACTTATACATATATTTGGACATTGTATAGAAAGTTTCACGTGTTGTAAATGCTTGTATCGCATTGATTTGCGGAATTCAAGAAAGATGGTGCCAAGATCAATTATTGGTAAACAGTGTTTATTTTGCAGTGCAAAATAAGTTTGTGGTTGGATTTGATACAGGAATCTTGTTTTTAAAAACAAATTGTATGCCGGCTTTTTGTTAGTTTAAAAAGAGCAGTTCACGGATAAAACTTCTACTATGACAGCATAGTTGCAAGCTTGGAGTCTTTGGATTTACAAGCTTTAAAAACGAGACTACTGATGTATTGGATATATCAATTTTTCAGTAAGGATTTTTCAAAAAAATCCTATGCTAACTATCTTGAAATTATCGTGTTTTGTCTTTTTATCCAAAAATTGGATTCAAACTTTTAATTCAAGGGACTTAAGTCAGCTTGACATAATCCGGAAAAGTTTTTAGGTTCTTTTGTTCCTTGCTCCATCAAAATATCGATGGAAGCTTAAACCATAAGGAGAGTAAAATATGAAAAAGTACGAAACACTGCTTTTGTTTAGTCCGGATCTCTCATCTGAAGAGAGGAAGGAGATCGTTGAGCAATTGACCAATGTAGTCAAGGAGTATTCAGGCGAAGTCACGGCAGTGGATGAGTGGGGGATGAAAGAACTCGCTTATCCGGTGAAGAAATCCACAAGAGGTTACTACATCCGCTTGGAATACGGCAGTCCCGGTACTGCGGTACATGAAATCGAGAGGGTGATACGGATTTCCGAAAGTGTCCTTAAATTCATCTCGGTTAAAGTAGAAGAGACATTTGAAAGTACTCAGGAGGCTTAGATTATGGCATTCAAATTTACACCCAGAAAAAAGTTTTGTCGATTTTGTGCGGATAAAGAACTGCCTCTGGATTATAAACGACCCGATATCTTGCAGGATTTTGTTACTGAAAGAGGCAAGATCATTGCCAGAAGGATCACAGGTACCTGCGCCAAACACCAGCGCAGATTGACCAGGGAGATAAAGAAATCCAGGCAGATGGCTTTGATGTACTATACTGCTGTACACAGCACTCAAGTAAGAAAGAAGACTATTTAATGTAGGAGAAGGAATATGCAGGTCATATTACAGACTGATATAGAAAATTTGGGTAAGCTGGGGGAACTGGTAAAAGTGAAACCAGGATATGCCCGCAATTATCTTATTCCCAAGAAGTTGGCCCTGGAAGCTACCCCGGGGAATTTAAAATCTTTTGAACAGCAAAAGAAGAAGCTGCAGGAAAAGCTGGATGCCGAGAAATTCGCTGCCCAGGACCTGTCCCAGAAAATCGAGCAGTTGGAACTCAAGATTCCGGTTAGAGTGGGGGAAAACGACAAGCTCTACGGATCAGTGACTACTGCTCATATTGCTCAGGCCTTGGCTGATGAAGGATACGATATAGACAAGAAAAAGGTGGAACTGGACAAGCCCATCCGTGCCCTGGGTGAGTTTTATGTACCAGTAAAGGTTTATCCCGAGATAAAACCCCAATTAAAAGTGGTTGTGATCAGGCATGGAGAAGAAGAACAACAAGGGGAAGAAGAATCTGAGCAAGAATAGCATGGATCCTGCAGGTTCCCAGAATTTCAGCAATTTGGGAGTCAATCTCCAGAAAAAATCTCCCCCCCAAAACTTGGAAGCGGAACAGGCAGTTTTGGGGGGTGTTTTTTTGCGTAACCACATCTTCCATGAACTCGTTGATATCCTGCAGGTGGTGGATTTTTATTCACCGGCACACCAGACTGTTTACCAAGTGTTCATGGAACTGTACCGTCAGAACGTTGCCATCGACCTGGTCACGGTAGCTGCAGAACTGGATAAGCACGGAAAGTTGGAGGATGTAGGTGGCAGCACTTATCTAGCTACTTTGACCGAAGCAGTTGCCAGTGCAGCCAATGCCATGAGCTATGCTGAAATCGTGCGGGAAAAGGCAGTGAGGAGACACCTGATAGAGGAATCCTCGGAGATTATTACCCAGGCCTTTGAGTCCACGGACGAGACCGAAGCCCTGCTGGACAAGGCAGAACAGAATATCTTCGGGATCTACGAATCCAGGAGCCAGTCCAGATTCAAGTCCAGCCAGGAACTTGTGCACCGGGTTTTTGAGCAGCTGGAACAGCGCTTTGAACAAAGGGAGATGATCACCGGTGTGCCCACGGGATATCATCAATTCGACGAGATCACTTCAGGCTTGCAGAATTCCGACCTCATAGTAGTAGCCGGACGCCCCAGCATGGGGAAGACCGCCTTTGGATTGAATGTGGCCATGCGCTCCTCCATAATGCACGATGTCCCCACCGCTATATTTTCTCTGGAAATGTCCATGGAACAGTTGATGATGCGCATGCTCTGTACCTGGGGCAAGGTGGAGTTGACCAGGATGCGCAGCGGCTTTTTGCAGGACGAGGACTGGAGCAGGCTCTATCAGGCAGCGGAGGTGCTCTCCAAGGCCCCTATATATATAGACGACACCCCTACACTGGACCCGATTGAATTAAGGGCCAGGTGCAGGCGTCTGAAAGGTGAGAAGGGTCTGGGCATGGCAGTGATAGACTACCTGCAGCTCATGCATGTGAGCAAGAAGATAGATTCCCGTGAACAGGAGATTTCACAGATATCCAGAGGCATGAAGTCATTGGCCAAGGAGATTGATATCCCGGTGGTTGCCCTGGCACAGTTGAACAGGAAAGTCGAGGATAGAACGAACAAGAAGCCCATGCTCTCGGATTTGCGGGAGTCTGGCGCGATAGAGCAGGATGCGGACGTGATTGTCTTTTTGTACAGGGACGAGGTTTACAATACCCGGGAGGACAATCCCAACAAGGGAGTTGCGGAAGTGATAGTTGGTAAACAGAGGAACGGCCCGGTAGGAACAGCCTCGCTTGCCTATATAGGTCCCTGTACCGCATTCGAAAATCTGGCTGAAACCCCGGAACCTTCCGAGGATCAGGCTGAAGGCGGTACCGGCTTCGACCCGTTGCAGACATAAAAAACACTGGCGGATTGAGTTGGGGAGATTTATGTCCATAGATTACCTACATGAAGAAGAACTGCTGGACAGGGAAGAACTAAATAAACTCCAGGTTGAAAGGCTGCGTAGCAGGATTGATGCTGCCAAGAAATCCAGGTTTTATTCCCTGAGATTACAGGCCTTCCAGGCCGAAGATATTCAGAATATCGAAGACGTAAAAAAGCTTCCCTTCACTACCAAGGATGATTTGCGGGAGTATTATCCGGACGGTTTCCTTTGCCGCCCCATGAATGAAATGGTGCGGATGCATGCCTCCTCCGGGACCACCGGAAGTCCGACTGCAATATTTTATACCGGAAAGGACCTGGATACCTGGGCGGACTTGGTGGCTAGGTGCATGTATATGGCAGGAGTACGCGAAGGGGATGTTTTCCAGAATCTGAGCGGATACGGCCTTTTTACCGGTGGCCTGGGAATCCATTACGGTGCGGAGAGATTGGGGGCCTTGACAATTCCCGCGGGTGCCGGGAACAGCAAGCGCCAAATCAAGTTACTCCAAGACTTTCGGGTCTCTGTTATGCACATTATCCCTTCCTATGCCCTGCATCTGTTCAATGTTATCCATTCCTCCGGCCTGACTCCACAAGACTTCAATTTACGCATTGCCCTTATCGGCGCGGAGCCGCATTCCGAGGAGATCCGGCAGCTTATCCAGGAAAAGTTCCGGATCAAAGCGTACAATTCCTACGGCCTCTCGGAAATGAACGGTCCGGGTGTGGGTTTTGAATGCACTGAACAAAACGGGATGCATATATGGGAAGATGCATATATTGTGGAAGTTCTGGATCCTTCAACGCTTGAGCCGGTGCCAAACGGAGAAATAGGTGAACTGGTCCTTACCTCCCTGACCAGGGAGGGTATGCCCTTGATCAGGTACAGGACCAAGGATTTGACCCGGATAATTCCGGGCAAATGCAATTGCGGCAGGGAACATGCCCGTATAGACCGTATCCTGGGAAGGACCGACGACATGATCATCCTGAAGGGGGTGAATATCTATCCCCTGCAAGTGGAAAAAGTACTTATGGGCATACCGGAAGTGGGACAGAATTATCTGATAGTTCTGGAACAGCAAGATTACATAGACAATATGCGGGTTAGGGTGGAAATCAAGGACGAGTATTTTGAAGAGGATATGCGCGCCCTGAAGGGACTGGAACAAAAAATAGCCCACAGCCTCAGGGAAGAGATCCTGATAACCCCCAAGGTAGAGTTGGTGGAACACAACAGTATTGCCAATAATCATGGCAAAGCGGAAAGAGTTGTGGATAATCGCTCATGTCAATAGTTTTTGCGATCCTATTTATAATGCTGCTTTTCATTTGTTGGGGAACCGTTTTCTTCAATCTGCCCGGTAATTGGATCAATATCCTTTTGTTGGCAATCTGGAAATGGGTCCATCCGGAGATGCCGGCCGGCTGGTGGTTTTTTATCCTGATTTTGCTATTGGCAGCAGTAGCCGAATCCCTGGAATTTTTCAGCCAGGTATGGGGTTCCAGGAGGTACGGGGGGTCCAGGAAGGCAAGCTGGGGAGCCCTGATAGGAGCCATATTGGGGGCAATATTGGGAGCGCCATTTCTGTTCGGAGTAGGAGCCGTGCTGGGAGCGATACTGGGGGCGTTTGCCGGGAGCTTGATATTGGAACTTGCCTCCGGGAGGGAGTTGGGCGAGGCCCTGCGAGCCTCCAAGGGAGCAATGTACGGCAGGGTGTTGGGGTTTGTCGCCAAGGGTGGACTGGGCATGATTATCATTGCCTGGAGTATTCCCAAGGTATGGGCTTGAAGACAGAGGACAGAAGACAGAGGTCAGAGGTCAGAAGACAGAGGTCAGATGTCAGAGGAAAGAAGTCAGAGGTCAGAGGACTGCAGTTGAAATAGGGATTTTATGAGTAGCAAGGATATGTTTCCGGAATACAGAAGTGAGATGGAATATGTCTGCCAGGACTGCAGTTCCCGCTATTCGGCAATGGAACTGCACTATACCTGCCCCTCTTGCGGGGGAGTGTTTTTGCTGGTTGACAAGAACTTCGATTGGCTGGGAGAAAATGGAGGCAACTACTGGAGGGAAATGTTCGATGCCAGGGCTGCGAGCAAAGACCCTGCACTAAGCGGAATCTTTCGTTTCTACGAGTTGATGGCCCCTATCCTGGAGAGGCAGGACATTGTTTGGCTGGGTGAGGCCCAGACCCCGATAATCAATTCCACCTCCAAGCTTGAAAGCGAAGTGGGCCAAAAGTTGGCCTTTAAAAACGACGGCCAGAATCCCAGCGCCTCTTTCAAGGACCGGGGCATGGCCTGTGCGTTTAGTTATCTGCAGTCCATGGTCAGGCTGCAGGGCTTTGAACAGATACTCACGGTTTGTGCATCCACCGGGGACACATCCGCATCTGCAGCCATGTATGCGGCCTATGTAGGAGATCCCATAAAATCCGTAGTGCTTTTGCCAAAAGGGAAAGTGACTCCCCAGCAGTTGTCCCAGCCCCTGGGAAGCGGGGCCACGGTTTTGGAGCTTCCGGGCTATTTTGACGAGTGCATGATGGTGGTGGAGTACTTGGCTGACAATTACCGTGTGGCCCTTTTAAATTCCAAGAATAGCTGGAGGATATTGGGGCAGGAGTCTTATGCCTACGAGATAGCCCAGTGGTACGACTGGGACTTGTCCGGGAAGGTAGTCTACGTGCCCATTGGCAACGCAGGAAATATTTCAGCCGTTCTCTCCGGATTTCTGAAATTGTACCGATTGGGAATCATACCCGCGCTGCCCAGGGTGATAGGTGTTCAATCCCATCATGCGGATCCTGTGTACAGATTTTACAGTCAGCCCCTGGATAGCCGGGAATATCAGCCAGTGGATGTTAAGGCCAGCGTGGCGCAGGCAGCAATGATCGGCAACCCGGTTTCCTTTCCCAGGGTCAGGACATTGGTGGACCAGTATCTGGATAAAGGAGGCAGGGACAGCTTTACAGTGGTCCAGGTAGAGGAGCAGGAAATAATTGAAGGCATGCTTAGGGCGAATAAGTACGGGCACATAGCCTGCACCCAGGGAGGAGAATGCCTGGCCGGTCTCCTGAAATCCAAAAGTGAGGGACTTGTTGATCCCGGGGAAACAGCAATACTGGATGCAACCGCCCATACACTCAAGTTTCAGGAATTCCAGGAGAAATACTTTGACAACGATTTTCCTCCGGAATACGGGATTAAACCCAAGCCCGCATACGTAAACAGGCCTGAAGCGGTGTTTTCCGATGAGATGCGAAACCGCATGGAAAAAGAGGAATATATTGTCCAATCCGCAGGAGAGATTGTAAAAAAACTGGGACTTTAGACAGTGCTTGGAGGAAAATCTCCCATCTGGATCAAAGCTTTAAGCCATTGAAATACTCCATGTTTTTCGGCCAGGCACTAGAGAGTTAGATTGTTTAGGAGTTCCCAGTCTGTTAGATCGAAGGCCAGGGGAGTCAAGGTGATGTATCCTTGGTCCAAAAAGGTTTTGTCAGTATCCGGCTCCAGGTTCTCCGGAAGGATTTCCCCGCAGAGCCAATAATAAGGGTTGCCCCTGGGATCGACGCGTTTTTCATACCAGTCCTCGTATACCGCCTTGGTCTGGGGGCAGAATTTCAAGCCCTTGGATTCCTCCAGACTGCAATAGGGGAAATTGAGATTGAGTACGCGTTGCGGGGGGATGCCTTTCCAGTCCTGATTTTGTATAAAATTTACCACATACTCTGCATGGGCAGTCAAGTCCCTGGGATGAAATTCGTTTATCGAGACCGCCAGTGCCGGTATCTTCGCCAAGGCAGCCTCTGTGGCCGCGGATACGGTACCGGAATAGAGCACATCCA
>CAJXKR010000150.1 GCA_913055815.1 uncultured Desulfohalobiaceae bacterium
GAACTTACATAGGATGCCACCACAGGCAGAAGGGGATATACACACGGGGACAAGCTAGCAAGTAGTCCTCCCAGGAAGCTGATCAGTACAGCCAGGAAATAAGAGGATTGAATGCTTGTTTCCAAAAGCGAAGCGAGTGATCCGGTCATAATTTTTCCTTTTTAACGCGACAACATTGCTGCTGTATTCCTATCTTTTGGATTGTTAAAAGTTCTAGGATACGCCTTTGACATTACGGTTTTTATATTGCACTTGAACGTACTTGGGTTTTTGTGACCTAACCTATTGTTTTGCTTAAAAAACTTCGGGCCATCTCGACTGCGATGCAGCGAGAACTTCAAACTTTTTAGATATCTTGCTAAACACAACAAACTTTTTTATGTATTGGGGAGTGGTTAGCAAACTACAGGTTAGACCCGCGGATGCTGGAGGTCTTGAAATTCAAGTCAGATGTACTGCCTGGTCAGTTCAGGCAGGATTTGCTCCAAATCTTGTCCTTGCTGCTGTTCCAAGCTCTGTGCCGCACTTTGAATTTTGCTCCTTACAGATGGGTCTTTTAATTCACCCGGAGAACGAAGCCCCCCGCCTTTTCTGCCCAGTTGAAACAACATCCTGTCTTGTTTGGGGAGTTGCAGGTAATTATCTATTATCTCCAACATCCTGGGCTTGTCCCTTGGGAGGGTACCCTGCACTTCTTCCAGTAGATTCATGATATGATCCGAAGTAATAGTACTTTCTATACCTTCCAGGGAACTGATGAACAATCTCAATTCCTGTACTGTCTCGTCCTCGGACAGGGGCTGAAAATTGTTGTTTTGCATGTCCTCGAAAAGGGGAGTACCGGGGATAACATGCAAGGTGCGAATCCTAATGTAATCCGGCCCAATAGCGTTCAAGACTCTGGCTGTTTCCAGGGCGTGTTCCCTGGAAAATTCCCTTCCCCCCAAACCCGGCATAACATATTCGGAAAGGGCAAGGCCGCTGCCAACCACTTTTTGACCGGCATCAATGTGCTGCTGTGCAGTGATTCCTTTGTTGATCAATTTCAATACGTTGTCGGACCCACTTTCCATCCCTATATGTACTCTGTCCAATCCTGCTTTTTTCAAGGCCTGCAAATCTTGCAAACTTTTCCTGGATACAGTGCTGCTCCGCGCATAAGTGGTAATCCTGGTGATACCGGGAACTTTTTGTCTAAGCGTCTTTAATGCGGTGATCAAGTCTTCGGTTTTCAGGATCAGGGAATTGGCATCCTGGATGAATACATGTCCTTTGCTCCTGACAAGCCAGACTGCGACGTTCTTGTAGTGTTCGCCAAGGCCCTGTTCCGAAATGATTTCCTGTAATAATTGATTGTTGAATTCGCCATTATACCCTCGTTTCCGGGATTTTTCCCTTATGTCTTCAATAATGGAGCTTATGGTGTCTATATCAGCAAGAATTTCGTCCAGGGATCTCTTGCTGAATTTGTCCCCCTTGTAAACCGGACAGAACTTGCATTTATTCCACGGACAATTTCTGGTGAAACGTATCAGAAGACTTCCAGACTCACTAGGCGGTCTGATAGGTCCCTGTTCAAAACTCATATTCATATCCAAACCTCGTTAAACAAATTTATGGATTTATAAAACAAAAATTAAATCTAGTTGCATGATTCGTCAATACTTTTTGAGCTGTAAAAAACAGTTGTATTTTTGAATAAGCGCAAACAGTGGTGGGATAGGGAGAGAAATAGTTTACGGATAGATTGAACAAATTCCAGAATAGGGCTAACAGCGAGAATGTCCGGAACTTAAAGTACAAACGAGCCAATGCTTGAGTTTACCTCTTCACTGGTCATGGGCTTACCCAAATAAAAACCCTGAAAACTGTCGCAGCCCATGTCATAGAGCATATGTGCAATGTCCCTTGTTTCCACGCCCTCGGCTACTGTGTATTTTTCCAAACTCTTGCCCAGATGAATAATGGATTGAACAATCTTCCTGTTATTGGAATTTTCCTGCATAGTTTTAACAAAGGAGAGATCTATCTTGATATTGTCCACAGGAAACATATGCAGGTAACTCAGGGAAGAATAACCTGTACCGAAATCGTCCAGTGAAATTGAGAATCCCAAATCGTGCAGCAGTTGAATATTGGTGATAGCCATATCCGGATTGGTCATAATAGTGCTTTCGGTTATTTCCAATTCTATTTTATCAAATGGTAATTTGTAGGAGCGAAGAAGTTTGGATATCTTGTCCGGCAATCGTTCATCTTGAACATCCAAAGCAGACAAGTTTATACTGGTCTTTAGATCCAGGCCTTTATCGTACCAGGTCTTTGCGTGGGCGACAGAAGACTCCAGGATATGATTACTGAGCTTTTTGATCAGCCCGCTCTTTTCAGCCAAAGGTATGAACTTGGCCGGAGATATATATCCGTGTTGCGGATGTATCCATCTTGCCAAGGCTTCCACTCCGGTGATTTTGTTGTATCTAAAACTATACCTGGGTTGAAAAAGGGGGAAGATCTGCTCCTCATCCAGGGCCCTCTTAAAATCTCCTTTTATGGATAGATCAAAGGAATTTAGATTGTCGGTTTCATGCGAATATACAATCACACCTCTTTTTTCCCGTTTGCATTTGTACATCGCAATATCCGCTTTTCGGAGCAAATCGGAAATTTCATTGGCATGTTGGGGATAGAGTGATATACCGATAGATGCATCTATATGGAACTGTTTATCACCAATCAGAAAGAATTGATCAATTTTTTGCATTATGCGGCCAGCTACCTGGACCGCTGCTTCCTCATCCCTTATCCTGGGCAAAAGGGCGGCAAATTCATCTCCTCCTAAACGTCCAATCAAATCGTTTTCACGCACAGCAACTTCCAATTTACTGGCGATTTCCCTTAAAACATTATCTCCTGTATGATGGCCCAGGGTATCGTTGATTTCCTTGAATCCGTTCAGGTCAACGAGTATGAATGCAAAGTGGTTGTCTTGCTCTGAAATCAACTGTTCCAGTCTTTCAAAGATCATATTGCGGTTGGGAAGATTGGTCAGATTGTCATAGTAGGCTTGATATTCCAGTTGCGCAGTTCTTTCTTTTACTTTTTTCTCCAGCAACAGGTTATGTTGGTTTACTATCTCGTAAAGTTCTATGCTCTCCAAAAAATTGGAACAAACCAAAAGGGTGGTGGAGAAAAGGAGTAAAGAGACCTCAGGGATTTTTTTCACCTTTTCCTTGGCAACAGTGCCGAAAAACATCCCTCTTATCCGGGTAGAAGTAGTCATTACATGCAGGACTACCTGGACATCCGGATAATCGGAAGCAAAAAAGAGTGGCCTCTTCTTGCGCAATGCCCAGGAAAAAGCCCAGGAATCGATCAATCGTTCTACTTCGTTGTTAACAAAATCCTGGTTGGTGTATTTGCTAACATGCGCCAAATCAAACTCGAAATTTTCTTCATTTACCAGGAAAAATGCCACATCCCTGAGAGGAACAATTTGCCTTACTCTGTATTCGGCGTCTTCCAGGAGATGTGCCTTGTTGTAATTGTAATGTTCGATTTGATGACGGAGATTGAAATCAAACAAGGTCAAGGTTTGTTCCAACATTTCCACGGTGTAACGGTTCACCTCTTCCAGATGATCCACACGCTTTTCCAGTAAATAATTCTCGGTGTGATTCGACATAAGTAACAACCTACCTCATCAATTCAAGGATGGGATCGATTTCATTGTTTAATTGTTCTATGATCGGAGGAATTGCATTTGAAGACATATTGATGTTCTTCCAGGATTTCTCGTTAAGGTACAAAACCATTTTTTCACCTGAAGTCCCAATTTCAAGGGCATTAACTATAACTTCCGCCAAATGAATGATTGAGCATTCCAAATTGTATTTACCCTGGGCGGGTTGGTGGTGATATTTGATCATGTCCACTAGTATGGGAGGTAGTTTCCAGGAATCACACAAATCGGAGCCGATTTTACTATGAGTCAACCCAATACATTTTTTTTCCGCCCTGGAAAGGAACATATCGTTATCCCAGGCATATTTTAATGCTGCTGCGGTTTGTTTGGGGATTTTTTTGAGCATGACCAGCCTTCCGATATCGTGCATAATGCCGCCTACAAATAGCTTTTCGGATTCGGAATAATCTATTTGTTCTGAGATGAGTTTTGCGCAGATTCCGACTGCAAGGCAATGTTTCCAGAATTTTTCCATATCGAGGTAGTTGGAAGGTACATAGTCAAACAATTCTAAAACAGAAATTCCCATGGCAAGGGTGGTCAATTGTTTGGTGCCAATTATGGTGACAGCCTTGGAAATGGTCTCGATTTTTTGAGGGAATCCGTAAAAAGGGCTATTAACCAGTTTCAATATCCGGGCGGTCAAAGCGGTATCCTTTTCAACAACATAGGATATATCCCGGGCAGAACTTCTGGGGTTATTTATAATTTCGGTCAATCTATAGAAAATATCCGGGAGGGTGAATAATTTTATCTCATTATCCAAGATCGAGTTCAAATTAATTTCCTGGAAAAATTTTTCTTCTTGTTCCAGGTCACCATCTGTATCCGGGAGGCTCAAACCATCATCACTCTCCGCATCTTCACCTTTGTTCAAGTTTTTGGCCACAAGCAGCGCATTTTGTTTGAATAATGCCTTGGTACCAGGATTGTTTATGTTGGATTTGGCATATTTGGGACTGATTATCTTGGATGCTTTCTTGATTTCTTTCGAGCTTAAATTGGAAGTTTCCAACATTTCTTCAGAGTCATCTTCTGATTGCTCAATATCCACCTCGAATATTCCCCACATTTTAAAGACCCTGATATGCTTTTCTTCAATACTGCTGTTTTGAGGTAGAAGGATTCTTCCATTCCTGTCTTTTACATCATTTTTTACAATCATGCCGGGATGTATATTTCGAGTAGGTATTTTTGTCATATGTAATTACTAATTAAGGTTAGCGATTCCAGGATAAAATAATTACATCCTGCAAATTTTGAGTTGCAAAAAATATTCACCTTAAAACCGGAAATTATAATAATCTTGAATTTCAGTGATTTATAATAAAATCTTTCCTATCTTATTATCAATATTTTAGGTTGTTATTGTTTTTTTAGCAATGTTCAGGCAATAATTTTTACCATTTTTTGGTTCAATTGCAATTCAGAATCCTATTTAAGCCGGATTATAGGCAATATTCACAAAATCGGTTGCACTGCAAATCAAACCCTATTATCAACTATTCAACTCGGTGTCAAAACAAAGCTGGTCAACCCAACAGGGTAATTTTGCGAAATTGACATATAACACAATTTTGCATATATTGTTATAAATAATTTGTAATCTTTTTCTAAATTACCACTCCAAATAGGGGGTAAAAATGTATGTGATTGTTTTAAACGCTGATTATACTTATTTGCACAGTATAAACTGGAAAAGGGCGATCAAGTTGGTAATGCAGGGAAAAGTCGAGGTGCTGAAAAATACGGAAAAAGTTATCGAGGGTTTCAACGAGAAGGTTGTACTCCCTTTGGTGGTGCGGCTAATGTATTTTGTTAGAAGATTATACAAAACCAAGGTGCCGTTGCAAAGGAAAAATGTTTTTGTTAGGGATGAGTTTACTTGTCAATATTGCGGAAAAAAATGCAAAACATCCCCGACCATAGATCACATTATTCCCCGCTCCAGGGGTGGAGGGCATTGCTGGAACAATTCGGTAACCGCTTGTATTAAGTGTAATCAGAAAAAAGGTAACAAGACTCCCAAGGAATCGAAAATGACATTAATAAAAAAGCCAGTTCAGCCAACCATAAATGAGTTTGCAAAGAAGAAGCTGAAGCTGATGGGTGTAGAAGACATAATCGAGGAATTTTTTTCCAGCTCTTTTTCTAAACAGGTATAGAAAGATTTGTTCAAAATAGTTCCAGGGGAATTTTGCAATTTGAGTAAATTCTATATTAGGTGTTTTTCATGAAAAAAAAGTTGCTTTTTGATTTGGCAGGCAAAGCGGCAAAGCAGTACGGAGCCAGATGGGCCAAGAAGGCTGGTAACAAAGGTGTTTCAGTGGCAAGTGATATTGCCAGAAGGAAAGGGCTTACAGACAAACACCACGACTTGGATTCTCTTTACAGTGAATTGCAGGCTAAATACAAAAGAGGGGAGTTGAATAAAGAAGAGTTGAACAAGGTCAAATCTCAGATCCAAAAAGCTTGGAAGGAACGCTATAAAAGATAAGATTTATTCTTTTTCCAGTGGTATGGCCCACATTATCTGGTTCTTGTTCAAAAAAATCACGTTACCTTCGTAACCTACCATATTTACGTCAAACATAATTAAAAACGTATTGTCATCCCTGTTTAACAGGTCAGACAATCTATTGTTATCTTGGATGTTTGTCTTGCCCTTAAAAGTAGTACCATCTATTAAGCGTACAACCAGCTCTTTTACTTCCATTTCCGCCATTATGGTTCTCCCAATTTCATTCCTTTTTCAGGAAAAAATGATATTTTTAACTCCCTGATAGAATTCGGTTTAAAAAATATCAAAGACTATGATTGGTTTTAACATGGCTTATATATCAGGAGTAAAATAAAACCATCTTATCTAGAAATTCTTATAAATGGTTTCCAATTCAGTATTGCATCATAGCCTTGGGCAGACAATTAATTCCACTGCGATTACTTCATATCGTCTAAACTATATTCCGGAAAATATCCTTCAATAATAAACTTCCCAAATTTTACAGCTCTTTCTTCTGCTTTTTCCCTGGAATCAAAAGTGTTTTTTCCCACAAATTCCTTGCTTTCACTGTTGTCTTCCTTGTAAATAACAACTCTTAAATCCCATTCTCCGTTTTCTGAGATTTGGGTAGGGCTAGCAGATATCTCGTAACCTTTATACTTGACACTGGACATAACCTATAATTTCTCCTCTTAAGAATAAATTTTGACAATAATTATAAACAGCCTTGGCTGTATATATTAACTTCCAATAAGCCTTGTTGATAAAAAATAATTTATATAATCTTTTATGTCAAAATGTTATATTGGGCAAGTTATAATGAAATAAAACAGTGTTTGGGTTTTGATATTAATGGCATATTGTTATCCCATGAGCTTATTTTTGTTTATCTATACCCAATTTATGCATCTTTCTATACAGGGTTTTTCGATGAATTCCCAAGATTTCTGCTGCCTTTACCTTGTTCCCTTTCGATTTGCTAAGGGCTTTTTGTATCTTCTCTTGATCCAATTCTTCCAATTTTCCGTTTTTGGGTGGGATTTGGCTGTTGTCTGTATAACTGGTCAATTGCAGGGGAAGATGCTCCAAGGTCACTTTTCCTCCCGGGGACAGCAGGCAGCCGTGTTCCATGGCGTGTCTCAATTCTCTTACATTTCCGGGCCAGGAATAATGAAAGAACTGATTCAAAACCTCTTCGGTTACTCCGATGATCTTCTTGCCGAATTGCTTACTAAACAAATGGCAAAAATGATCCACAAGCAAGGGAATATCTTCAGTCCTTTCCCTTAACGGGGGTATATGTATATTAAATACTGACAACCTGTAATACAGATCCTGTCTAAAAGCGCCTTCTTCTACTTTTTTGGCGAGATTCAAATTGGTTGCAGTTATGATTCTTACATCGACCTTTATAGTCTTGCTGGATCCAACCCTTTCAAATTCCTTGGTTTCCAGAACCCTTAACAA
>CAJXKR010000151.1 GCA_913055815.1 uncultured Desulfohalobiaceae bacterium
ATTTCGGATTTTAAATTTGTATGGATTAAAAAATCAAATATATACAGTAAATTGAACTCTAGAACAAAAAAGCCGTGGGCCTTTGCAACGGGGCAAATTTTTATCATACTATGTTTGCTTTTTGTATGTAATTTTTTTATTGTGCAAGAGTAAAATTCGAACTTGGTTCCTATGGAGAACTACTTTTGCGTGGTTGCTTAGTTCCCGCTTTTAGGCCAAATCTGTTCAATAATATTTTTGGGAGGATTTTATGAATAAAAAATGTATCTCGACAGGTGCAATACTAATCTTGATTTTTTTTATTGGCATTGGGGTTGCCCAGGAAAATCAGGATTTTCAATCCTACAAACAGGAACAAGCCTCGGACTTGGAGCAGTATGCAAAGGACAGGGAAGAGGAATTCAAGGAATATAGAGAAGAATTGGAAAATGCCTTCCAGGAGTACAAACAGTCCGTGTCAGAGGTTTGGGGTGAGGACAATGCCGTGGTCCCTTCCAGGAAAGAGTGGGTGCAGTACAGGAAAGACATGCGGGAGAGGAATATAGTGGATTTCCAAAATGGCAGGGCCAAGGTCCAGGTGGCTTTGCCAGCAGAGATGGACACTGGCAAAAAGCGTAAAAAGCGTCTTCGAGAAGCAGTGCTGAACACACTCAATGCCTCTGCAGATACTCGTTCCATTATAGAAATTGCAAAAAATCCGGATGCACCTGATAAAAAAGGCGGAGAATCCGTACTTAAAGGCCAGGTGGAGAATGAGCAGGGTGAGGAAGTAACCAAGGAGAATGCGGAGGAATTTGCCGAGCAGGTAGTAGAGGAGAAAAATATCAAAACCAACAGGCAAAAGGATGAGCAGGGACAGGAAAGGGTGATAGCCAGTGTGGAATTTGATTTGGTGCCCAATCATCTGGAGAAAAGGGTGAAGAGATTTTTGCCCCTGGTCAAGGACAAGGCCAAAAAAAGAAATTTGGATGTTCCTCTTGTTCTGGCCCTTATAGAAACAGAAAGCTATTTCAATCCCACTGCCAGATCGCACGTCCCGGCTTTTGGCCTTATGCAGCTCGTACCCACCAGCGGGGGGAGAGAGGCGTACAGTTTTGTATACGGAGAGGACAAGGCACCGGAAGACGATTTCTTGTACCAGCCGGAAAAGAACGTGGAACTGGGTACCGCTTATATGTATTTGGTGTATAACCAGCATCTTGATGGTGTAAATGATCCCCAGTCCAGAATGTGGTGTACGGTTGCTGCCTATAATACTGGCTCCGGCAATGTGCTGAGGACATTTGCAGGCAAGTATACCGGTTCCGGTTATTCCAGTAGAAAGCAGTGGAAACAAGCTGCACTCAGAAAGATAAATTCCATGGAGCCGCAAGAGGTATATAGATATTTGCGCAGGGAACTACCCTATAAGGAAACCCGGAGATACGTGAAAAAGATCCGCAACAAAAGGTCCCATTATTCGGATAGCTAAAGCAGGCCGTGATTGAAAAAGACAATCTCGGAAATGAAAAGGAGAGTGATTTATGGCGGAAAATGTGGAGGACTTGACAGTCAATTACGAGGAGGACGGCGAGATCAAGGTCCAGGAACTGGACAAGGAAATACTGTCCAAGGGTGCATGGACAACCATACTGTTTCGCTATCAGCAAATGGATAACAAGACCGGGGATTTTGGACCGGAAAAATATATGATCCGGCGCTATAAAAAGATTAGCGGGCAGTACCGCCCTCAGAGCAAGTTCAATATTTCCAGCAAAAAGCAGGCCAGGCATATAATAGATACATTGTCCAGGTGGATGGAAGAGTCGGAATCCGAGGAGGGGTGATATCAAATATGTTCCGCAGTGGCTTCCCGGGATTGTTGTGGGGTGAGATCCAGTGATCCGTCACTTTCATCCCAGAGAATAAGCGGCTCGATCTTCATATCCCCCAATACAATGTTTCGGTTTTGGGCGCGTTTTTGATAAATTTCCTGTGCCCAGGGAGTCAAGAGTGCCTGCAATGGAGCGAGTTGCCCAACTTCAACTGCAAGGTTGTAATGGAAAGATTGTACAAGCAACTCTTCCGCAAAATTTGAGATCTTTTTTTCCAACTCCGGATCCTGCCTGTGCTCACAAAGAATTAAATAACCGGGCTTGTCCATGCCTTTACTGCTAAGAGCTATCAAACTCAGGGCGTTGACTTGAAAATGTGCTTTTACCTCTTGCAGGACTTCCAGTGCTATTGTGGAAGACATTTTTTCGCCCACCATATCCACAGTGTCCTCTCTGCCTTGGAATTCGAAACAGGGGCAGTTCTTCAAGTGTCCAGTGACCAATAGCCTGTCCTTTAAATTGTATCTAAAGAAACCCGAGCCCGTACTAAGTAGTGGACTTAGGTATTGGCCTTGTTGCAAATTCCAGGCAGGGTAGATTCGACCTGAATCCAAGTCCTTGAATTCAAGGAAATGGCTGTTTACTGCCAGGGGAAAACTATTGTTGTAAAAAATACTGACCACGCCCTCGGTAGACCAGAGGCCTTTGGGCAAGAAATCACACCAGGGAAATAGCTGTTTTAGTTTTTCCGCCCAGATTTTGGATGTGGAACTGTCCCAGGAGCTGAGCATGGCTAAGTTGGGCCAGAGTTCCCGAAGAAACCGGGATTCTACCTTTCCATCCCAGGATTTGAGAATGTCGGATGCCTTCTTGGATTGTGGAGGATGCAAATGGGCAAGTTCATTATGCCATTTTCCCCAATGCCCGTATTTAATAATTAAAGAGATTTCATCCTGGTAGGAGGCTAATTGATCCAGCAGGTTCAAGGCGAAAGTAGGGCTCCATACTGAAATCAATGCCAAGTCTTCGGCGGCTGCGAGATAGGCGAGGGTGGCGATAGTACTGCCCTGGGAAGTTTTGCAGGTAGCTACGCTGCTGGGAACGACCATGGTGGAATTTATAAACTTGCGCTTCCACCAGGGAAGTAGCTTCATGTCATCGTGGGTGTCCTGATCAAAGATAGAGCGCAGTTCGGTTGGTATCCAGGATATGGACCAGTAATGCCTTCCCTTGAGAATCCCCTTGTTTTGATGGAATGCATTAACTAGCATCGCTGATATTGCCTTGTTCAGTTCGTCCAGAAACATCCGGGTGTAAGGGATCCATTTTATTTTGGCAGAGGAGCCGCTTGTAGGCTGATATCTCTGAGGCGTTTGTCCACTTATTACCAAGGAATCGCTCTTTCTTTGTTTGTCCACCATCTCTTGCCAATATTCGTAGTCCGTCTCAGGGACTTTATGTGTGAACTCCCCGTAGCTTATAGCTTTTGATAATCCAAAGCGTTTTCCGAATTCCGTGTTTTCGCTAAGTCCAAGCAATTTGGACAATTTGTTTTTCTGGATTCTTTCCACCCCTTTCAAGGAATGTTGGAAGGAGAGATCCCCGGGCTTACTTAAACAGTATAAAAATTTGAATCCGGAAAAAGCGCTTATGTTAGTGCTCATCAGATATCCCTCTTGTTGTTGGCGGATTTCGTATGCAAAACAAAGGCGTGATTTTGGATCGAGTCCTTGATAAAATTGTTGTTGAAAATCTTTTTCAGGTACTTGAACGGATAGGACAAGAAAGTAGGTAAATCAAAAGCACCTATACAACAAAGTTCAGTTCCTTCCATCCACTTGGGGTTCTTTTCACTGAAAAATTTGATTTTGGGTTCTTTTCTGCACATCTCTTCTGTTATCTCTGCCACATTCTGTTTTAATCTTTGGGACTCCTTGTCAAATACCAGAATTCCGAGTTCAGGATCAAAATTCTCCGGAAAAAGCTTATGGGCATAAGTCCTGGTGATTCTGGCCAGCTTCTGGTTCTGTTTGTAATAGCAAGGATGGTAGTTGACAAAGTTGTTGGCCAAGAGCAAGTAAGTTTTGTAACCCTTGGATATTAGAAGCCAGTACACTGGTCTGAAAGGATGAATTAATTTTTGCTTCAAAAAATAAACAAAGAGACTGAACTGTAGATTGGCTGTGTTGCCCCAGTAATTTTGGCTAACTATGGTATCTCCGCTGAAAATACCCACTATTTTTTGATTGTCCAATTTCATATTCATCTTCAGAACAGTAGTAAACCCGACGATTTTGTCATTGTTGCGTTGCATTAAAATAAAGGCCCCGGATTTTTTGTTCAGGTCGTTAATAAAAGTACTATACGAGGCATTGTCGTAGTATTCCTGAAAAAGGGCAAACATTTGTTCCATTTGGTGCTCTTCTATTTCATACCTGGAATAGTATCTCGCTTTTATTAAACTTGACATACCTTACCTCCAATACGATGAAAATTATCTGCTTCAAGCAGATCTGAATTCAAAATCCGGCTCTGTCTGTTCCCACCCTGTCATCCCTATAGATTGGCTTGTATTTGACAATCATCTTCTCTATCAGCCTGATAAACGATACTATAGGTATACATGCAAACATCTTGTTCAGATGCGATAACAGCGTTGTCCGGGATGTAGGTGAGCTCAGGTATTTGCAGGTTGTCCTTTACGGTTACTCTGCTTCCCAGTATACAGTGGCTCCCTATCTTGACGTTTTTTCCTATATAACAGTTCTTTCCCAGGGAGCAGTTCCAATCTATGCGGGTATCGTTATCAATGTGCGTGTTTAACAGGATCTTGGTGTTGTATCCCACAAAAACCCTGTTTTCGATTTTGGTTCCGTACATCACTGAACAATTGCCTGCTATAAGTGAATCCTCTCCCACCTGGATGGAGCCAAGGACCAACTTGTCCTTTCCTACCTGGATATGTGGATATACCTTGGTAAACGCGCCGATGGTGGTTCTTTCACCTACATTCAAGAGATCGAAATCCGTTATGTAGGGTGTGGATATTCCATTGGAATAGGGTATTTTTGCTCCCAAAAGCCTCAAGCTGAGATATTTAAGAACATCGTTGGAAAAGATTATTTTACTGAATGGTATAAGCAGTATTTCGCTGAAGCCCTTGTTGCAAAACCAGATATACACAGGCTTGGAATCCGGATATAGGTGAGTTCCCTCCTTCAACTCGGGTATTAACAAAGTTTTCACTCCACCGATGGTTAATATCAATGTGAGTAAAAACAGGAAAAATGCAGTAGGATAAATCAACAATACCATCGGGAAGGCAAGGGCCTGTTGTCCCCATGTAACCAGGTAATAACCCGGAGCGAGAGATATGCTGTAAAAAACGATTGCTGCAATAATCCAGCTGATTTCATAGCATATTTCCAGAATCCGCATCGATAATGCCTCCGTATTTCAGGACCCGGTTTGGGTGATTTCCTTGTAATTGAATGTGTTTTTCTGCAAATACAACAAGCCGATGGGTGCTCTTAATACCAAGAGGATGGTGGAGTAAATCACGCTGAATGCCAGGATATTCTCCGCGGTTCCGTAATCCTGGAATAAGAAGCACATAGCTGCCTGTGCCGTACCTATACCAAAAGGTGTCACTGGTAGATTGGCAAAGAAAAATACCACTGGTACCAGGGATATCAAAGGTATAAGAGGTATGTGGATATTGAATGTTTGCAGGCCAAAATAGAAAAATACAATAAATACACCAAAGTAACACCCTCTCAAAAAGAAGATTTTAAAAAAGATATCCACTGTTACTTCATTGAATACTCTCACTAGTTCAAGATTCTTTATCTTTCCCCACAAGCCCTTTTCCGGCAAGAAGCGGTAAACAAGAAACAGTGCTATGTAAATAAAACAGGCTATTCCGGCTATAATGGATATATTGTAAAATAAAACCCCTTTACTGTTCATTAGTATTGCTCCCAGCGAAGCAAAAAAGGCAATACCCACGGAATCAACAAAGTAATAAAAAAACAGCATGCTGGAACCCCTGAAAACCGGTATGTCCTTGTGTTTTTTTAAATACCAGATTAACCCGCCCATACCGATATTGTAATTGATTACCATAAGTAGATAAGTTGTCCCCCTTATTAGGCGCATCTCTTTAAAACTTACCGGATGGCCAAAAAGGTTCAACAAGGCCATAAGATTTTGGGACTCCACTAAAAAACAAGCGGTGACAAAGGCCAGTGCCAATGGCACATATAAATGCATTTCCGAGTATTGAAATGCCTCGGCGAATCGATGCAAATCAATTCGCCAAAACAGGAGAGCCAGGATAAGTAGTGCAAATATCCACTGCAATATCAGTTTGTTCTTGATGCTCAATTTAGTTTTCTTCCTTTATACCGCAATGTATGTATTTTCTTTTGCCGGTTTTAACCCGTTCGATATTCCGGGTTTCATGGAGCCGTAGATTGAAATTCTCTCCCATTAGAGATTTGATCCCTTTATTCAACTTTCTCAGGTACTCGGGATCGAAATCATATCCCTTGACGTAATAAAAATCCGCTAGATTCTTGTCCTTTTGTTCCAGGTAAAAGTCGGTCACTATCCACTTGTCGTCACTATATTCCTCCAATGGCCTCTCCACGAGTTCATAGATTTTCCAGGCCGGGACTGTATTTCCGTTTTCCAGGAGAAAGGAATCATCTTTTCTTCCCTCAATAGGCCCAATAAGGGGGAAAGGCATGCCACATCCGCATTCGCCCTCGACAAAACAGGAATAGTCCTTGATACGATAGCGGATAAAGGGCATTGCAAAGTTGGTAAGGGAAGTAAGGACGATTTCACCTCTTTCTCCCGGAACTGCTGCTTCTCCATTTGGTCCCAGTATCTCCAGGACGACATTGTCGGAAAAAACATGCATCCCTTTATGTTTGCACATACTGGCTATAAATCCCATTTCCACAGAAGAGTATTCGTCATAGGCCGGGCATCCGAACCTGTTCTCGATATAGGCCTTGTCCCGGGGCAGTATCATCTCGGAATTCAGGGATATGGCTTCAATCCCTGTGTTTGCTATATCCTGGTCAGTAAGATAATTTCCCAGCTCCATGGCATGAGAAGGGTAAATACCCATAATATGGGGTTTAAAATCAAGAAGCTGTTTTTTTATCCGGTCAAAGGATAAATCCAGCTCTAAACCCATTTGGCGGAAAAGTCCCAGGTTGAAACCCGGATTTTCCGGTGTGGGCAGAAAGTATAAAAGTTTCTTAAAAGGATTGTATCCGATCATGCTAAGGGATCTATAATAGGAACAGAGCCTGATCCAGAAATTTTTGGGTTCCCAGAGGACCTTGAGGATTTTGCCGGAAGAACCGGAAGTGTTCCGGATTTTGCAATCCTTTTCACTATAGTGCTTGGATACAATGTCTTGATAATTTGCTTGAACCTCCGACTTGGTAATAGTGGGAAATTTTGATAAATCCTGCAGGCTTTGCAGGTCCCGGGGATGGACTCCGGCTTCTTGCATGCGCTTGTGATAGAATGTTGTAGTGTTGTAGGCGTGCCATATCACTTTTTGCAGTTTATTGAATTGAATCTCTCTCAATTCCTGCCTGCTTATCTTGCAGCGTGAGTTGATTTCAAATAGTGTCTTGAATTTGTTGATCATGTTGTGTCCTTTAGCTTCAAGAGATACAGGATCTTGGGCTGATCTCCCTCCTGGGCGGCCACGTATATTTAGCGAGTGACCTAAAAACTACGATTGGACGTAAACTTGCCCATATACAAGATGCGCCTGCAAAAAGTCTTTTGCAGGCAGTTTTAGAGTTTTAGGGTTTTCTCGCTACTTCGTAGTCGAGATTG
>CAJXKR010000152.1 GCA_913055815.1 uncultured Desulfohalobiaceae bacterium
AAGAAAAAAGAGATTATGAGCCGTAAATTCCTGCTTAACAGCTCAATAGCTCAGCAGCTTAACAACTCTTTAATGCTACGTTGTACCCGCTAGGGCATTGATACTTGCTAACATGCAGCCGGATGCAAATCTTGAGATAGGGCAATACATTCCAGTGGAAAGATCCGAATTCTTGCTGTTGGGTAGATCCTAGATGGTTGCGTAAGGAAATTTATCCCGGGATCAAAGTTTGCAAATATGAACACTACACAATCTCCATTGGGGCTAGTAGCCGGGAGGGGACAGTTCCCGTTCCTGGTGGTGCAAGGGGCAAAAAAATTCAACAGGTCCGTGCAAGCCGTGGGCTTTAAGGGACACACCTCCCCGGAATTGTTCTCCCTGGTCGATGAAATGACATGGATAAATGTCGGTCAACTGGGGAAGATGATCAAGTGGTTCAAGAAAAGAGGTGTTAAGGAAGTTGTTTTTGCCGGGGGGATAAATAAGCCCAAGACCTTGGATTTACGTCCCGATTTTAAGGCGGCAAAGGTCTTGTACAAGGTCCGGAGCAGAAACGACAACGCCTTGATTCAAGCCATTGTAGAAACAATGCAGGCAGACGGGCTGAAGGTTATGTCCCCAATAAAATTCGTGCCCGGACTTCTGGCACCTATCGGGATATTGACCAGACGCCAACCCAGTAAACAAGAAGAAGCGGACATTGCATTCGGCTGGCCTTTGGCCAAGGAAATCGGGAGTATGGATATAGGTCAATGCATTGTGGTGAAGGAAAGCATGGTAGTTGCAGTAGAGGCAATAGAAGGAACGAATGCAACTATACAAAGGGCGGGGAAATTGGCAGGAGAAGGCTGTACTGTGATCAAGGTTTTCAAGCCTGAACAGGAGGAAAACATAGATCAACCTGCCATAGGCGTCAATACCATAGAAACCATGAAACAGGCCAACGTGAAATGCCTGGCAGTTGAGGCAGGAAAAAGCTTATTTTTCGATCAGGAACAGTCATTGGCTCTTGCTAATCAGGCAGATATTTGTATAATAGGATATGAAACATCATGAGGCTCGAACACGAAATAGGAGTGATAACAAGGTGCCCCACACGAACACGGTGAGTGAACAAAAGGTTGCCTTGATGTTGAGTCGCAGGGATTTTGAGATCACATTGAATAACAATTCCCGGGGATAAAGGCCTTGCGGTGTAAAAGTAGACAAGCAAATTTGCGTTCAATCACGAACTTAATATATTAAAGCAAAAAGGAAGTGCAAGGGATATGTTTAACAAGATTTTAGGGCTTTTTTCCAATGACTTGGCTATTGATCTGGGAACCGCCAACACGTGCGTTTATGTCAAGGGGCAGGGGGTGGTTTTGAACGAACCCTCGGTGGTTGCTGTAAAGAAAGATGCGAAAGGTTCCAATAAGGTTTTGGCGGTTGGAGATGAAGCCAAGCGCATGTTGGGCAGGACTCCAGGCAATATAGTGGCAATAAGGCCTATGAAGGACGGGGTTATTGCGGACTTTGAAATTACGGAATCCATGTTGCGCTATTTTATTTCCCAGGTACATAATAGCAGGAAATTGGTTAGGCCAAGGATCATTATTTGTGTGCCCACAGGCATTACTCAGGTTGAAAAAAGGGCTGTCAAAGAATCAGCCCAGAGTGCGGGCGCAAGAGAGGTCTACCTGGTAGAGGAGCCCATGGCGGCGGCCATTGGAGCAAATCTCCCCATAACAGAGCCAATATCCAATATGGTGATAGACATTGGTGGAGGTACCACTGAAGTGGCGGTTATCTCCCTTGCCGGGATCGTCTATAGTAGGTCAGTGCGAGTGGGTGGAGACAAAATGGACGAATCCATCCTGCATCATATTAAACGCAAGTATAATCTGTTAATAGGACTTGGAAACGCGGAAATTATCAAACAACAAATCGGTTCCGCCTATCAAGGTGATTACGATAAGGATGAAATGCAAGTAAAGGGCAGGGATCTAGTATCCGGTATACCTCAATATTTGACAGTGAACTCCGAAGAGATCCGCAATGCCCTATACGAGGAAGTGGACAGTATAGTGCAGACAGTAAGAATGGCCCTGGAACAAACACCGCCGGAATTGGCAGCGGATATCGTGGATCGGGGCATCGTCCTTACCGGAGGTGGAGCCCTTTTAAAAGGTATTGACTACTTGATTAGAGAGCAGACTTCTCTTCCCATAACCTTGGTGGAGGATCCCTTGTCCACTGTAGTGGTTGGTTCTGGAAAGATATTGGATAATTTGGATATATTAAAAGAAGTAACTATAGATTGATTTGATTAGCAAAAGAAATAAATTCCTCCTTTTATTTGTGTTCCTTCCCATTGCTCTATACATCAGCGTGTATACATGGAATTGGCATACCGGAACAATTGACAGGTTTGCTTCTTATACCGGATTGGAATTTGTAGGCTGGGTTTTGGAACCCGGAATTTGGGTGCAAAACAAAACCAAGTCCATGTGGAATAACTATATTGATCTGGTGGATATTGGAAAAGAAAACCGAAGATTGAGAGAAAAACTCAAACAAACCAAACTGCAGGTATTTAAATTAAAACAAAAAAACGCTGAATACAATAGGCTCCAAGAATTACTCAAGTTCTCTCCGCCAAAGGACTGGAAATATCAAGGTGCAAGGATACTGGCCCATGAACTTGGACCCAATGCTGTTTTAAAAACCCTGTTGGTCAGCAAGGGGAAGACCGATGGAATAAGCAAAAACACTCCGGTTGTAACTCCGGAGGGGGTGGTAGGCAAAGTCTTGCGTACCAGTGCCCACTATAGCACTGTGTTGTTACTCACCGATCCCAATAGCCGTATTCCGGTTAAGGGAAAAAAATCCAGGACTAACGGCATAATCCAGGGACAGGGCCCTTATTCGGATCTTAAGCTTTCTTATGTACCCAAAAACGCACAGCTATTCGAAGAGGAGATCCTGGTGACTTCCGGGTTGGGTAGGATATTTCCCAAGGGAATTCCTGTGGCCAGGGTGCAAGATATTGAAAAATCGGATTTATCCCTGTTTAAACAGGTTGGAGCCAAGCCTGTTAGCAAGCTCAAAAAATTGGAAGAAGTCTTGTTAATAGAGATGAACTCCCAGATCCCGAAAAAATTACAAGACAAGTTCACAAGAAAATGAAAACGATTATTTGGTGGACAATCTACACTATCCTGGGAATCTGGCTGCAAAGATTCATTCCGGGATTGGATTGTTTCGCCCCGGCACTGGCAGGATGCTTGTATCTTGGGTTGTTCAAGACCACTTTCTGGCTAACCCTGATTTGGATCATTATCCAAGAGGGGGTGGGAGGTCTGGCCTTCGGTTTCACACTACTTTTCTACGGAGGTATTGTCCTTTTCTTCCTGGGGTCTAAACTGATTTTTACCCAAAATACTGCGCTTTTTTTTATTGGGGCCTCTTTTTACTCTGCAGGACTGTATTTTGTTACAATTCAAATAATGACAAGCTTGCAAGAATTGAATGTCCCCATATATTTGATAGTACAAAATTCCATGCTCACCTTGATCTTTTTCCCTATCTTGTGGACTATAATGATATTATCTTATTCTCAGTGGATGATTGATTCCAATGTTTAATGAAAACCAAAATACTCCTGTCAAAACAAGATACATCTTCCTACAGTTTCTGATTCTAGCCTTGTTTTTCATGATCGGGTTACGTTTATGGTATTTTCAAATCTATAAAGGGAATTACTACGCCAGACAGGCCCGTGAAAACATTTTGAAAAAGGAGACTATTTATCCTCCCAGGGGTCTGATATTCGATAAAAACGGAAAGATACTAGCTGAGAATAAACCTTCCTATGGTCTGGCGATAGTTCAGGAGAATTGCAAGGATATCGGAAAGAATTTGAAGCAGATTAGTGACTGGACTGATACACCTTTGGAACAGATAAAAAGCAAATACGAGAAACAAAAAAACGAAGTCAAGCCGTTTACTCCACAAATCTTAGTACACAATCTTTCCTACGAGAACTTGGCCATTATCGAGACTCAAATATCAAATTGGCCCGGTCTGAGGATAATAACCAAGCCCCTGCGGTTCTATCCGTATACTCCGGTATGTTCACATATACTGGGATACGTGTCCCAGGTTAACAAACAGGATCTACGTAAAAAATCCGAACTTGAACTGGACGACAATATAGGTAAACGGGGAGTAGAATTGTCCTTTGATTCTAAACTTCGCGGAAAAAAGGGTTACAAACAAATAAGGGTGAATGCGGAAGGCAGGGAACTTCAAAAAGAGATTATAAAAAAACCCCAACCCGGGACCAATATCAGCCTAACAATGGACCTGGATTTGCAAAAATTTGCCTGGGATACATTGGGAAACAAAACCGGGGCCCTCATCGTAATGGCACCTTCTACCGGAAAAATCCTGGCCATGGTAAGTAAACCCGGGTATCCGAACAATAGATTTGTGCAGGGATTTAATCAAAAAGCCTGGAAATCAATCAGTTCAGATTCCAAACATTCTCTGCAAAACAGGGCAATCCAGAATTCCTACCCACCGGGTTCGGTATTCAAACTTGTTGTTGCAGCTTCAGCCTTGGCCCGGGATAAAGTGAAACTGGACAAAGAGCGCTATTGTCCGGGGTTTTACAAGCTGGGAAGAAGGAAATTCAGATGCTGGGAGGAAAAAGGCCACGGTTGGCTCCATCTGAAGGAAGCAATAAAACAGTCTTGTGACGTTTACTTTTATAAGTTGGGAGAAAAGCTGGGTGTTGACTTGATAAGTGATTTTGCCAGAAAATACGGCTTCAATCAAAAAACCGGCATAGCACTATCCAGTGAAGATAAGGGACTGATTCCGAATCAAAAATGGAAGTTAAAGCAATTCGGAAGAAAATGGCAGGGTGGGGATACTCTGAACATGTCCATAGGGCAGGGATACACCTTGATCACCCCCCTGCAGCTAACCAGGTTCGTCGCAGCACTGTCCAACGGTGGTCATTTATTAAGGCCGATTATTCGCAAGAACCAAAATCCGGAAGTCCAATCCGAACTGCCCCTTTCGGACGAGGATATGAGATACTTGATACAGTCCATGATTGCGACGGTTGAAGAACCCCACGGAACGGCATGGAGGCTCAGGACACCGGGGGCAACCATAGGCGGTAAAACCGGCACTTCCCAGGTAGTTAAGTTGCTGGAGGAAGACAGGGACAAGGAATTGTCCGAAATCCCGTATAAAGAACGCTCACATGCCTGGATGACCAGCTTTGGATACAAAGGTGACCAGAGTTACGTTGTTTCTGCTTTTCTGGAACATGGTGGCCAGGGTGGATCAGATGCCGGGCCGATAGTACAGGAAATATATTCCTATTTATTTAATTCCGGAGCAAACTAAATATTGATAATTGTTAACACTACAGCGAAACTTTAAGCCTTGACGGGTGGTCCACTTTTGCTCTGAATGCTTATCCAGCCCTCAAGAGGGCAGGATAAGCAAGTCGCACAGTGGACCACCCGGCTGCGGCTTGAATAGATCTAAGTTATCTCGGAAGGTTAATATAAAACTTTCGCAGTAGTGTTAATTGCAAATACGGGATAGTACTTTGAGACAAGGTAATTCGCTAGATTATACTGAAGAAAATGTGAGTTTTTAATGTCAGCTTTTGATCGAAGGTTATATTCCCATTTCAATTGGACTTTATTGGCACTGGCCCTGATAATATTCGCGTTCGGCATCATCAATCTCTACTCCGCCAGTTCCCTGCGATTAGAACAAGGCGTGACTACGGTGGTGTATTACAAAAAACAGATACTATGGGGTGTCTTCGGTATAATAGCCATGTCGATCTGTATCGTGTTCGACTACAGGCACTTAAAGAACCTGACTATTCCTTTGTATGTGATTACTATAATACTGCTCATCTGGGTGTATTTCTTCGGAATTGAAATCGGGGGCTCCAGACGTTGGATAGATTTTGGCATTATCCATTTCCAGCCCACCGAACTGGCCAAAATAACTATTCTTTTCATCATTGCCCATTACTTGTCCCGGATCCAGACCGATCTGGACTTCCGGGATCTTTGCAAGGCTTTGGTCCTGGTAATACTGCCCTGCTCGCTGATAATCCTTCAACCAGACCTGGGCTCGGGATTGAATATCTTGTTAATAGTTGCAGGAATAATTATTTACAACGGCCTGAACAAAAGGGTGTTCTGGTCCCTGATGCTTAGCATACCGGTAGTTGCACCCTGTATTTGGTTTTTAATGCAGGATTATCAAAAGACCCGTATTTTGACTTTTTTAAATCCCCACAAGGCCCCTTTGGATGCGGGCTACAATCAGATCCAGTCCCAAATAGCCATAGGTTCTGGTGAATTATGGGGCAAAGGCTATTTAAGCGGGACACAGAGCCAACTCAAGTTTCTTCCGGCAAAACATACAGACTTTGTTTTTGCTGTGCTCGGCGAGGAATGGGGGTTTATCGGCTGTATTATTTTGCTTGCCCTGTATTGCCTGTTTTTATATCAAATAGTGCTTATTGTGCGGGATTCCAAGGATGTTTTCGGCTCTGTCTTGGCCGCCGGAATATTCTTTTATTTCTTTTGGCAAATCCTGATAAACATGTCCATGGTGCTCGGATTGATGCCCATTGTGGGGCTTCCCTTGCCATTTTTCAGTTACGGCGGGACATTTGCATTGCTGAACTTCAGCTTAGTAGGGATCTTGTTGAATATAAGCATGCGCAGATACGTTTTTAAACAGGCCTAGAAGTGTGTTCATTCAGGTTTCAGTTACACAATAAGGTTCATTAAAATATCAATTATAGCAGTAAAAATATCTGGTCATTGTCGACTGTTAATTATATGTTCCTGTCTGGATCACTTTTTGTTACCGTTACCCATTAGCCAGTTCTCGAAATCCAGTTCAGTAAAGAACGAACAATCGAAATCTATCTCTGTGTTCAGCTCCAAGACCGTATGGTCGCAACAGTCCTTTAATTTAACCCCGTCCTTGTTGGTGCACAATATTACTTCCGCCCCTTTTTGCAGGGCCTTTTGCTTGATTATTTCAAAATCTGTTCGGATATAGGGGTAGTGGTCCGGGTAGAGGA
Organism: uncultured Desulfohalobiaceae bacterium; assembly: GCA_913055815.1. GTDB lineage: Bacteria > Desulfobacterota > Desulfovibrionia > Desulfovibrionales > Desulfothermaceae > CAJXKR01. The sequence goes on from CAJXKR010000152.1 coordinate 7,121, forward strand.
GATGTTCCACAGGCTCTTTCCCACAGGCTTCAGTCGCATTGTAAAATAGTTTGGCTGGATTTCCCACTGCGCTTACTAACAAGTATTTGTCAAAAAAAGGCTTGTAAAAGACCTCACCGTCCATGGACCTGGTAAAAGAGTTGAATCTGCGGCTAAAGACAAACACAGGCTTGTCCCAGGGCTTTAGCCTACGGTATATCCAGGGTTGTAATTTCTCCAGGTCTGCATTTGTTGCATCCAAAAGCAATGCAGAGGCCCTGTGCAGGGATGTTTCACCTTCCCTCCACAATCCTGAGGGCAAGACCCTGTTCCATTGGTGAATCAAATCATCCGGAGTTAACAATACCAGATCCAGATCCCTTTGCACTGATATGTGCTGGA
>CAJXKR010000153.1 GCA_913055815.1 uncultured Desulfohalobiaceae bacterium
TTCAAAGCAAAACTGGAGTAAAAAAATAACTTATTGATAAGAAAGAATATTTTATTTAGAACAAAATTACCGTGGGGTATATTGTTTTTTTTGGTTTTATAGTAACTGTGAACCATGGAACATTGCGGCTAGGAGGTGTAGCCGTAATTAACCGTCTGCATATTGGCCTGTTGGGCCTTTTGGGGTTGAGTCAAATACTTGAGGGCCACGTCCCGTTGTTCACACATGACCACTTGCCCGGACTGCAGCACCAGGATCTTGTCCATCGTACTCAGTAATTGGGGCTTATGGGTAACCATTACGCAAGAACATATCCTTTGTTCCCGCAAACTGTTCAAGCTCTGAATCAATACATTCTCACCAGTTTCGTCCAGGTTGGAATTCGGCTCATCCAGCACCAGAAGTACGGGGTCGCCGTAAAGGGCCCTGGCCAAGCCTATCCTCTGCTTTTGGCCCCCGGAAGGAGAAATTCCATTCTCACCGTACAACTGGGTATCAGCTCCCTGGGGAAAACTCTGGATCAAATCCTCGATTCCCGCCAGTTGTATAGCCTTTTGCAGCTTTTCCTGATCCGGCTCGCCCAGTCTGGCTATATTTCTTCCCACGGTATCGGGAAACAACTCGATCTCTTGGGGTAGATAACCTATATATCTACCAATTTTCTCAAAATCCCAAGAAAATATATCCGCACCGTCCAAGCGCATCTTACCACCCAAGGAGGGCCAAACCCCCAATATCAATTTACACAGGGTGGTTTTGCCTGCACCGCTAGGGCCTACCACCCCCAGAAACTCACCTGCATCCAGGGAAAAGGACACATTCTTGAGTAACGGGGCCTTTCCAATTCTGAAACTCGCCTTTTCCGCAGTCACCTTACCCCGGGGTGTTTCCAGATCAGTCTTGTCCTTTTGCTTCTCCAGCGCGGTAAAGAAATTGTCCAGCCTGCTGTAGGCGTCCCTGGCCTGCAGAGTGAACTTCCAGGAAGAAATAGCCTGCATCAGCGGGCCAATAGCCCTGCCCATAATTATTGCGGAAGCCACCATCATGCCGATGGTCATTTCCCCCTGCAAAGCAAGATAAGCCCCGTATCCGTATATACCTACCTGCATAACATTCTGCAAGGGCTTCAGAATGGATTGAATCAATCCAGCATATCGGCTGGCCACTGTTTGATTGTTGATCACTTCCCGGTTCTTCTCGTCCCACCTCCCGGCCACTCCGGAGAGCATGCCCATGCTGTTTATGACTTCCGCGTTCTTCAGGCTGGAGTCGATAAAGCGCTGGTTCCGGCTATTTACCTGATTGGCCTTTCTCATCCTCCCACGGGTGAGAAGCTCCTGCACCAGACTGAGCAAAACCATGACCACTGCCCCGATAGTGGCTATAATCCCCAAAGAGGGATGAAAGAAATAGATAAGCATCAGGTACAGGGGAGCCCAAGGCGCATCGAAAAGTGCATAGATCCCTTGATTGGTGAAATAACTGCGCAGGGTTTCCAAATCATTGGTTGCCTGGAAATAGGTCTTTTTTTGGGGGCCTGCGTATGCCTTGAGCATGTTGGAGACTAAAGGGGTCCTGAGGGATTTGTTCAGATCATTCCCGGCAACTCCCAAAAGCCTGGTACGAAGGTACTCGAAGATTCCGTAGATCAAAATGGCATACAGGGCCGCAACGGTAATGGAGGTCAGGTTCACTCCGCTGTAGGTAACAACAATGTTCCTATAGATCAGGAACATATAAAAAGGAAAAGTAAGTTGCAGCAAATTGATAAAGGCACTCAAGACTGCTGCAAACACAAAATACCTTTTCCACTTTTGCAAAAATTCTCGCATAAATCTTATATAGCTTTATTCCTACTCTTTAGAGCGGTTTTATTCGAAATTGTACTTATTGAGCTTGCGAAAGTAGTCCTTGACGTCATTTCCGCTCCATAGGGCGGGGTCGTCTTTTTTTTCCCTCTCCCTGTCCGCATTTGGGGATTCCTTTTTCTGGGAAAGAGAATCCAGCAGTGCGTAGATCCCGTACAGGATCAGAGGCCCGAATATGGTATATATGGCTATAATACCGATAGCAATGGCTACTGAAGGTCTAGTCATAATATTTAACTTCTTTACTAAAACTATTCTTTGAAACAGGCAGAGTCTTTTGTTCTCTCACTCCACCTCGCCAATACTTTAAGGGCATCCGCAGCAAAATAATGTTGACAAAATTATTTCCACGGCAAACTTTCTTAAGTACTCCGCTAACCTGCTTTTGTCAAACAAGAATTTAGGGAATCAGCAATTCTAATTTTAAATCTTACTTTAGTGATAGATATAATGTTAATATTTCTAACACAACAGCAAAACTTTGAAATACAACCATTCTTGTCATTCCGGTCCCCGTATCGGAGTACGGGGCAGGCTTTGAGCCGGAATCTAGTTTTTTCCAGCTCTTTTAAAAGGGCTGAATTTTTGACTAGATTCCTGCTTTCGCAGGAATGACGGATGTAAAAAAACTTTCGTTACCCCAGTAGCTTAATATAAAACTATTGCTGTAGTGTTCAATTTTTTAAAATTAGAATTGCTGTTAGGGAGTTTTGATCCGGAATCGAATTTGAATTTTTCAGATGAGGAACGGCTGGGCGTAAAACAGAGAAAGGAGGTGTTCTCGGGGGGTCATTACAGGCTTTGGCAAAATCTCAACCTGCGCGTTCGCAAGATCTCAACCGGATTGAGAAATCTTTTTCAACCAAACGTTGATAGCCTTGTCAGTTAGTTCAGTATGGCAAATCCTCTGCCAGGAATTAACCACCTTTTCCCAGTGTTTTTCCCTCAAATCAATCACCTTGCCGCTAATATGCTCAGACTCCGAGATTACTCCGGTTTGACCGGCAATAACAGTTCTGTTCCGCAGGATGAAATCTATAACCGACCGTACGTGAACTATTTTTGTCAACTGCCTCAAAGGAAAATCCTGCTTCAGGACCTTATTTCTAAACTTGACCAGGGCTTGGTCGGAATCCAGGGCAAAGTCGTTGGTGTCATCCGTGGTCAAGACCAAATACGCCTTGGCCAAATACTTGCGCTGCTCCGGAAAGAGATTGTCAAACCATTCCATGAAGACTTTTACCGGATTTTTGTATTGGATTTGCATAAATTCCAGCTTGGACAAATTACCATTGAATGCCTTTAAATATCACATCGGTCCTGATATTGTGCTTATACTTTTCAACCAACTCAAACATGCCTTTCATGACCTCATCGGTCAAGTAGTGGGGAGTGACCCCGATGTCCAGCAGGCCCTGATAGGTCGGATTATAGTAGTGCTCCTCAGCTTCCTTGCGTGGATTGGGCAAATAATCTATCTTTACATTGTAACCCAAATTGTTACCAACTTTCTTTGTCTTTTCAGCCAATTCATTCACTGAGAAGGTTTGGATGATTTGATTAAAGATGCGCAACTGCTTTGGATTGGCCGGTGTTTGTTCGGACATGTGCACGCATTGCAAAGTATCGTTGATATTCAAATATCCCCTGGTCTGACCTCCCCTTCCGTATACGGTCAAGGGATATCCTGCCACCGCCTGGGTAATGAAACGGTTCACTATGGTACCAAAGATCTCGTCGTAGTTAAAAATGGTCATCAGGCGCGGATCGCCCTTGGATTCATGGGTTTCCATTCCATATACCGGTCCTTGCATCAAGTCGGTAACACGCAGGTCCCACATCCGGACACCGTACCAGAGCAAATCTGTATCCATGATTTTGGTGGTATGATAAAGCGAACTGGCCTGCCGGGGAAACAGGAAAGTATCCTTCCTGCCCTTGTGTTCCACTTCCAGCCAGCCTTCCTCTATGTCAATATTGGGAGTACCGTATTCCCCCATTGTCCCGATCTTAACAATGTGCGTATCCGGAGAATAGTCCTTGATGGCGAACATCAGGTTGTTGGTCACCAGCAAATTGTTCTGGATTGTTATATTTGCGTATTTATAGTCTATCTGGGAATATGGTGCTGAGGGCTGTTCCGCGTAATGGACCACAGTTTCAGGAATGCCGACAAATCTATTGTCAACAGCCCAGGAATACTCCACCCGGCCATCAAACAGGGAACGCATCAGTTCGGGATCTGTCAGGTCCCCGATAACCACCTTGATTTCACAGCCCGTCTTCTGGTACCAGATCTTGGCCCGCTCCTGCAGTGTTGGCACTGGATAGAGCATACCCACATCGAGTTCAGTACAGGCGTTTCTCCTGAAATAGTTGTCAACCACGGTTACCTGGTAGCCGCGGGAAGAAAAATACATTGCAGTGGGCCAGCCCAGGTAGCCATCTCCGCCGAGGATGAGGATGTGTGACATAATTTTCCTTTAAAAATAAAATCAGAAATTCGAATATCGAAATCCAAAACTAGAAAGAGAAATTCGAATATCGAATATCGAAACTCAAAACTAGAAAGATAAATCCAAAACTTAAAAGATAAATCCGAATATCGAATATCGAAATTCGAAACAAGAAAAAATAAGAAACAAGAGATTAAAAGAGAAATTCGAAACTCAAAACTAAAAAGTGAAATTCAAAACTAGAAAGATAAATTCGAAAGAAGAAGAAAATTTAATCTATTTTGGTTTTGTTGATTATTGCTCCAAATATATTCATAAGTTCTGTAGATTCTATTATCAAATCATTTCTTTTCTTGTCCAATGCTTCATTATCATTTGTATCTATCAACCTTAACCAATATCTGGATTCCTTGGCTTCTTTTCGACTTATTTTGATTCGCATTAAGAAATCTTTCCTACTCAATGCCTCATTTGCTTCAATATAATTAGCACCAATAGAACCGGAAGAACGTACAACCTGTTTCCCATCTTCTATATTTCCTGTACTCTTGGGAAGTTTTCTTACAAATTCCCGTGTCATTTTCGCAAATTGAAACGTTCTTTGTTCTAGATCATATCGATTCGAATTCTTATCCATTCTTGTATTTCTTATTTCGGATTTCAGATTTTGTATTTCGGACTCCTTGTTCCTGATGGACAAGATTGTCCGATATCCGAATTTATTCTTATTATTTCTTGTTTCGAATTTCGGATTTCGGATTTCGAATTTCGGATTTCGAATTTCGGATTTCGAATTTGAAAAAAGTTAAGCAATTAGGCTTAACTTTTTTCGTCTCCCCAAAACCTCTGGTCAGGTTCAAAGTCCTCTCCGGGCTCTCCTTCCAGGAGTTGATTTGAGTACAGAAACTCCCTAAGGGCATCCTGGTCCAGCACCGGTTCATTGGCCGAGTTGTAGGGATTATCCACTGTATCCGAAATCATGTCCGGATAAGTATACTGGATATTTTTGTACAAAGAGGCAAAAGCGGGCTTGACAGCGAAGTAATTCTGCAGTTCCACGGTTCTCCTTGTCTCCTCTTGGGTCATAAGTTCCTCGTAAAGCTTCTCCCCGGGTTTGCTGCCGATGACGTCAATGGATATGTCCTCGGGATTGTGACCATACCACGGGGCCAATTCCCGGATCATAACCCGGGCAAGATCCATGATTCGGATTACCGGCATCTTGGTTACAAAGACCTCTCCGCCCTGCGCCAAGGCTATGGAATCTATAACTAATTGAACTGCCTGCTTGATGCTCATGATAAACCTGGTCATCTCATGGTCTGTCAAAGTAATGGGGCCGCCTTTTTTGATTTGCTCCCTGAATATGGGGATAACCGATCCCCTGGAGCCAAGGACGTTGCCAAACCGGGTAGAGGCGAAAATTGTTCCATCTATGGGTTGACTGCTGTTTGCCGCAGTAATAAGCCGCTCGCCCATGAGCTTGGAGGTTCCCATAACATTGGTGGGATTTACCGCCTTGTCCGAACTGGTAAAGAGCACCCGTTCGATCCTGTTTTCCGCGGCAGCCTCTATAATGTTTTGAACTCCCAATATATTGGTTTGCACAGACTCAAAAGGTGAACGTTCGCACAAAACAACATGCTTGTAGGCGGCAGTATGAAATACAAAATCCATCCCCCGCATAAGCCTGCACAATTTTTCCTTGTCTCTGGTGTCTGCCAGAAGGAAACTACAGTGTGGGTGATCAAGAAATTTTTGTTCCAAAAAGAAAATCTCGCTCTCGTTGTTATCAACAGCCACGACTTCAGCTACGCCGTAGTCCACAAGCAACTGGCGCAAAAGTTCCTGGCCTATAGTACCACATGCCCCGGTAAGCAGGACGCGTTTTTGCCTGAAAAAATCCGTATTGTGCATAGCTTTTCTTATCACAACCCCTATGTATTGTTTCTACCTTCATTTGTTTCTGATAAAAACCACTTCACTGTTTGGGCCAAACCCTCTTGTAAATTGGTACTACAATCCCAACCAAGTATATCATTTGCCTTGCTCGTATCGGAATAATTTCGACGGATATCTCCTCGCATGGGTTCACCGTGCTTTAAATACATATCCACCCCGTGTCTTGCCAGTTCTTCCGCAAGCTTTTTTGCCATCTCCCGGACAGTGTGCTCCCGGTTGGTGGCTATCTGAAAGATTTCGCCCCACGGTGATTTATTAGAAGGCAAATCAGAACAGGAAGAAGACAGTTTAAAATTACGGCTAGAAGGAGGGTCATAAAGTCCGGCATGTAAAATGGCCCGGACCAAGTCGTCAATGTAGATAAAATCCCGCGTCTGAAAACCGTCCCCGTATATCACACAAGTCTCTCCCCGCAGGGCTTGTTTTATGAATTTTGCCACTACACTGGACTTGTGAGTGGAACCCGGACCATAAACGTTTCCGAAGCGAAGGACCGCTGTTTGCACTCCAAAGCTATGATAATAGGCTGAACAGTAACCTTCACCCGCCAATTTGCTGGCACCATACGGAGAAAGGGGATGAGGAGCTATCTCTTCGTGTACTGGTGGCTCGGTTTCACCAACCGGTGCACTGGAAGAGGAGAAAATAAAGCGACTGACCTTGTTGTTTCTGGCTGCTTCCAGCATATTTAACGTCCCTTGAACATTGGATTCCATATCTTTGACAGGATCTTGGACAGAGGGGGCCACTCCCGTATTTGCAGCCAGATGCACAATGCAGTCCATACCCTTTGCTGCATCCCGGGTAAAATTAGCATCTTCAATATCACCTACAAGAAGTTCCACACAAGACTGATCCAGGGATTCTGAACAGCAGGCACCAGATGAAATCCTGTCCCGGGAAATTTCCATGAATTGGCAGGCAACTGCCAGATCTTCCCTGCTACCCCCACTTAGATTATCCAGTACCCGAATCCGGACACCAGGGATCTCTTGCAAAATGCTGCAAATCAGGGCTGTGCCGATAAACCCGCACCCCCCGGTAATAAGCCAATTCTTGGGTCTGTTTGTGTAATTCATGACAGTTGCTGTTTTTCCACCGATTTTTGCTTTGAAAATAAATAATTATATAAACGCTTGATGTTCAAGTTTTCATTAAATCTTTGATTTTATTTCTTGATCCAGTTGGTCAAGATTGCCCGAATTT
>CAJXKR010000154.1 GCA_913055815.1 uncultured Desulfohalobiaceae bacterium
TCAACCGCTGGCAAAAAGACTGAAAAAACACTTCCCTGTCCAGGTGTACTGTCCACCTGAATCGTTCCCCCCAGCTTTTTAACTATCCCGTGGACAACCGACAATCCGAGTCCGGTTCCCTTGTCCGGTCCCCTGGTAGTATAAAAGGGATCGAATATGCGTTCCAAAGTGGAACTATCCATTCCCTCACCCGTATCATGGACTGTAAACCTGATATACTTCCCTGGCTGCAGGTCATTTTGCCTTTTATTGAATTGAAATCCGAATTCGACCTCCTTTAATTCCAGATAGAGCTCTCCCCCATTTTCCTCCATGGATTGGATCGCGTTGGTAGAGAGATTCATGACCATCTGGTGCAGGTCACTTGGATCCGCTCTTACCGGATCAAAACTTTCTTCCATCCAAGTTTTCAGAGAGACATTGGAAGGCAGGGTAGCCTGAAGCAACTTTATATCCTCTTTTATCAAAGGTTCTACCTGCAGGGGCCTGATTTCTGATCCGGTTTGCCTGCTGAAGGACAGGATCTGTTGAACCAGCCTTTTTCCTCGAATTCCGGCATTCATGATGCTTTCAGTATAATTGTACTCCTTGGAGCCGGAATCCACACGGCGCATAATCATTTCGGAATAACCGATTATAGCCATCAGGATATTGTTGAAATCGTGTGCTATTCCTCCTGCAAGAGTACCCACGGCTTCCATTTTCTGAGCCTGCTGTAATTGGTACTCCAGACTCAACTTTTCGGTCATGTCCCTTATCACCGCTACATAATTGGAAATCTGGCCCTGCTTGCTAAACACCGGGGATATTGAAACATCGATCTCAAAACTGCCCTTGTCCCTTCGCATTCCCTGCACACGCTGATTCCATTTCTGACCTCCGGAAACAGCCTCCATCATTCTCTTCTTTTCATTTTCTTCCAAGTTGGTGTTGTGCAGCCAAAAAAACGGGGTTTTTCCCTGTGTTTCCTTCCTTTCGTAGCCAGTAATATTTTCAAATGCAGGATTCACGTATTGAATATAACCGCGAGAATCATTAATCAAAATCCCATCAGCAGTCTGCTCCACTATCTCCTTGAAATATTTGGACTGCTGCAAGAGTTCGCTCAACGTATTTTCCACCCTCTTGGTGTTAGTAATATCCTGAATTATCCCAAGGGCTTGTTTGCAACCCTCAACTATCTTCACCTCACCCAGCAGGCTTGCATAACGCAGTTCCCCGCCCTTTTTATAATAGCGGACAATCAGATCCAGGAATTGGCTTGTTTCAAAATTCTCAACAGCACGTATAAAAGCATCCCTGTCCTCATGATGGATATATTTTACCAGGTTTTCCCGACTGAAATCCATTTCCCCGGGACTGCACTCCAACAGGTCATTTAGCACATTAGTATGGAAAAATTTTTCCCCTTCAAAATGATACCCGAAAAAAGCAATCCCTGCCTGGTATTGAATACTGTCCAAAAGGGATTCTTCATCCCCGAAAAAAGAGGAGGCAACCAGGTCCCGGAAATACTCGGACTTGCCCCCATGTTCCATTTTGTCATACTCCAAATCCAGGATTTTCTCCATTCGAAGCCCCAGTTCACTGTCCCGGACAGGTGCCTGCACAAGATCGTCTGCATCCATTCTTTCCGTGCTTTGCCACACAGCATCCAAGAGTTCAGGGGCCCCCATATAGAGAACAGGGATATAAATCCCTGCAGTTTCCAGATCCCTTCCGGACAAATAGTTTAGCCCATCCTGCACGTCCAGGTCAGTTAGATCCCGGATCGCCACAGACTTAGTTTTTTCTTTGCAAAGACGATGAAATTCCCAATCATGGTCAGTTGCCAGCACATAAAGGCTATACTTGCTGTTTCTGCAGACTTCCCGAACTTTCTCCGGAAGTTTTTCGTCTTTGCTTTGGACAATAATATTCCATTTATTCATAAATAATCCCACAACAGATCTTAACCGCAAAATCAGGAGGACTAGCTAAAAACCGAGATTTTGCAATTCCTGCTGGAGCTTCTCGAGTTCTATGGGCTTTACGACGTAGGAATCCGCCCCGCCATTGTAAAAGGATTCCATGATATTTGAAGGGTCGTCAAGGGCAGTGGTCATAACTATTTTTGCCCTTTGCATAGGCGCAATCCCCTGTTCCCGTTCATAATTGCGTATCCACCTGAGCACTTCCTGTCCATCCATTTTGGGGATCATTATATCCAGCAATATCAATTGGTAAGGACTTGCATCCTTCCAAGCACTTTCAAAGGCTGCAACCGCTTTTTCCCCGTCTTCAACTGAATCCACATCTCCATAAGGATTCATAAACCTTTCCAGCAATTGCTTTCCTGTTTCTTCATCTTCCACAATCAATATTCGTCGCATAATATCACCCTGTAAATTCAATCCAAACAAGGATCTCTTCTCCAATCTGCTTTATACCCGTATCACTCTGAACTGCATTCATTGTCAGGCTTTTACTAGGCCTCTGCAGAAGTTTCCCGGTCCTGAGGACCGGATTGATAATACTCGGTAGACCCTTGTTCCTCTTCACCAGCCTTTTTTACCACAGCCAACTCCTCACTGCTCAAGATCATCTCGATATCAAGAATTATCAAGAACTTTTCCTCTTCGTTCTGTCTGACCATCCCCTCGATAAACTCCGGTCTTAAATTAGTACCCATCTTGGGAGGAGGAGCTATCTGTTCCGGATTTATACCCATCACATCGTCAATGGAATCGGTCAAGGCTCCCATTTTGCAGGCCTCACCCTCTATCTCCAGTTCCACTATGACTATGCAACTCTCCTTGGTCCTCTCTGCGGTTTCCATACCCAGCTTTTGCCTCAAATCTATTACCGGGACAACATTACTCCTCAGATTTATCACTCCCAGGACAAAATCCGGCATCCTGGGGACCCTGGTTATCGAGGTCAGATCCAGCACCTCGCTCACCTTGTTGATATCCAGGGCAAACTGTTCATTATCCAGGGTAATGGTCAAATATTCTTTTGATTCCGTTGCCATTCCTTCTTGCTGTTGCATGCAAGCACCCCTTTTATGTTTATTTGGTCTTTTTTTCAAGATTTCTCAGATTTAATTCCTTGTTCAAACTTCCAGGGGCAGGCACCCTGAAATCTCCCTATTTAGTTCCTGACCGCAAACCGTGATTGGACGTAAACTTGCCCAGATACAAGGAGCAAGCAATTTTGAAACCGCAGTGTATATTAATACATGAGGATTTCAAAGGCTTAAAGATTTAAGGTAAATGGGTGATCTACGTCCAATCACTACTACTATTTAATAACGTTCGAATTCACTATCTTCCTCGTCCTGGAGACTCAAATCAACTCCCTTGTTTTTGCTTTGAGAAGGCCTTGCAGCGTTTCCGTTTCCATTACCCGAGGTCTGCTTCCCGGGTTTTTGACTGGCAGTCCTATGCTGTGCAGCACCTTGGGTTGCTTGGGCCTGCTTTTGTGTTCCACCTTTAGTAAATCCGGACTGCTTCGCACCCTTTTTCTTGACTCCGCTGTGGGGCTGCGCATCCTGTTCTTCCACCTTGAAGAAAGCGGCAGCGTTCTTTAACTGTTCCGCCTGGCTGGACAGTTCCTCGCTGGTAGAGGCCATTTCTTCAGTACTGCTTGCACTCTGCTGAATGACCTGGTCCAGCTGCTGCACGGAATCGTTCACCTGCTGGATACCTTTTGCCTGTTCCGAACTGGAGGCGTTGATCTCCTGGATAAGCTCCGATGTCTTCTGTATGTTGGGCACAATTTCCTGGATCAGGTTTCCCGCCTTTTCCGCCTGGTCCACACTGTTGCTGGTAAGTTCACTGATCTCCTTGGACGCGTTTTGACTGCGCTCCGCCAGTTTGCGCACTTCCGAAGCCACAACTGCAAACCCCTTGCCCTGTTCTCCGGCCCTTGCAGCCTCAATAGCCGCATTCAGTGCGAGCATATTGGTCTGTCTGGCTATTTCCTCGATAATGGAGATCTTTTCCGCTATACTCTTCATGTCCTCCACGGTCTGGGAAACTGCACTTCCGCCTTCCTGGGCGTCATTTGCAGCCTTGTCAGCAATAGATGCGGTTTCCTTGGCGTTCTCCGCATTCTGGTTCACCGTGCTGGTCATCTCCTCCATGGAACTGGAGACCTCTTCTACAGTGGAAGACTGTTCCTGCGCCCCTTCGGAAAGCTTCTGGGAACTGCTGCTTATCTGTTCACTGCCGGTAGCCACCTGGTCAGCAGCGGTCTGTACATCCACGGCAATACTGCTCAGGTCATTTACCATAGTTTGCAATGCTTCCATGAGCTCATCCTGTTCAGACCGTTTCTCCACCTCAACTGTCAGGTTTCCGGAAGCAATTTCCTGTGCCACATGGGTGATCTCGTTCATCCCGTCTATAAGCATATTCAAGTTGTTCTTGATCTCGTTGAAGTCACCCTTGTATTCCTCGGTGATCTTTTCAGGTACGTCACCCTTGGCTATGCGATCCACGTATTCCGCAGCCACGTTCAAGGGTCCGATTACAGCATCCAAGGTATCGTTCACACCCTGGACAATCTTTTGAAAGTCCCCCTGGTGCTTGCTTGCATCTGCCCGGGTGTCCAACTTACCTTCAACAGCAGCATTGACCAGCATATTGGCATCGGATATCAGTTCCTTCAAATTCGCCCTTACCTGTTCTATTGTATCATTAATAAAAGCCTTTTTGCCGGGAAACTTTTCCAACTCTGCCTCAAAATTCCCTTTTCCAAATTCTTCAACGCAGGCCATAGCCTTCTTCTTTACATTGATATGCCCGGCCACCATATCGTTCACACCCTGGGCCATGGACTGATATACCCCTTGAAATTTATCCGTGGGTATAACCACATCTATGTCACCAGCATCGTGCTCATCAGACATGTGCTTCATTTCTTGCACAAATGTATTAAAATTATCTATACATTGATTGAGATTGTTCTTGATCTCGTTGAAGTCTCCTGCATATTCCTCTGTGATCTTCTCCGGTATATCACCCTTGGAGATGCGGTCTATGTACTCGGCCGCCACATTCAGGGGGCCAATTACAGCATCCAGTGTATCGTTCACCCCCTGTACTATCCTGGCATAATCCCCTCCGAATTTGGAAGTATCGCCCCTGGTATCCAATTTACCCTCAACTGCAGCCTCGGTTAGATTACCTGCCTCTGAGACTAGGCCGCTCAAGGAATCTATGCATTGATTGAGATTGTTCTTGATCTCGTTAAAGTCTCCCTTGTATTCCTCGGTTATCTTTTCCGGGACATCTCCCTTGGAGATACGGTCTATGTATTCAGCAGCCACGTTCAATGGACCGATTACAGCATCCAGGACACTGTTTACACCTGTCACAATTTCCGCATAATTGCCCTCGAACTGCTCTGCATCAGCCCTGGTATCCAGTTTGCCCTCGACAGCGGCCTGGGACAATTTGTTTACTTCCTCGGTTATCGCGGTCTCCTTGCTGATATCCAGTACATACTCCAACCCGCCTACAATATTGTCACTGTCATCCTTAAGGGGAGTACCGGTGTAGCGAATAGGGATCTCCCCAGAGGGAAGATTTGCAGTAGTATCCCCGGTAAACTGACCATTTTGCTCCATGGCCTTTTTAACCCGGCAGTGCTCGCTGTTGCAATGGCCAGTATTAAACAGGTTGAAACACTTCTTTCCGATCAAGTCTTCCTGGGTGCTTCCCAAGGCTTTTGCACCGGCAATGTTCATGTAGGTCACGTTAAATTCCTTGTCCACTGCCATAACCGGAGTGGGGACGACATCCAGCATGCCCGCCCTGGCCCGGCACTGTTCCAGCTCCTGGCGCAAGCGATCAGTCTCACCTGAATCGGATGTAGGCCGCCCACTTGATTGCTCAGGCTCTGATTCGGAACTTTCAAAAATATCTTTCTTTTGATTCATAACTAAAGCTCCTTTTTTTAGGTCTTTTACCCTTTAGCTGCCCTTTCCAGCAGCTCTTTTACAATTCTTGTATATGCCATGGCCCCATTGGATCTGGGAGCGTAATCGAATATGCTCATGCCCGCCTCCGGAGCCTCCAGAAGACGTACATCCTGCCTGACGTAATTCTGGAAGACATTTTCCCCGTATCCCTGTCTTACTCTCTGTATAATCTCCCTTGCAGCCCGGGAACTGGGGTGAACAATGGTCAAAAGAACCCCCAACATGCTCGGTGCCCTGCGCATACCTTTCTTTAATCTTAGTACGCTCTGGTTCAAGCTGGCCAACCCCTCCATACTCAAATATTCCGGCTTTACCGGAATAAGATAGCCATCCGATGCCACTAGGGCATTCACGGAAAGCAGAGACAGAGAGGGAGGACAATCCAGGACTATCCAGTCGTAGTAATCTGCAACCCTTTGCAGTTGAATATTCAAACGTTTTTCCCTGCCCGGAATATCTGCCAAATTCAGATCCAAGTTGGCCAAATCCATGCCCCCGGGAGCAACATCCAGGCCAGCAGATACTTTTGGTTTAACAACCTCCTCCATGGGCATTCCGTCCATTAGTGCCTCGGACATCCCGGGTTCCAATTTTTCTCTGGAAATCCCCAGGCTCAGTGCAGCAGAGGCCTGGCTATCCAGGTCCACCAGCAAGGTCCTGTACCCCTGCCTCACCAATCCGGCAGCCAAATTAACGCTGCTGGTGGTTTTTCCGGTACCGCCCTTGTTGTTTATAACCGCAACTATCATGGTTCCTCGTTCTTTGTTCCTGGTTTCCTCGTTCTTTGTTCCTGGTTTCCTCGTTCTTTGTTCCTGGTTTCCTCGTTCTTTGTTCTTCGTTTTTTGGTTCCCGGTTCTTTTTCCCTGCTTCAAACTTTGAAGTCATTTTGCACACCGACTACTGACATACTGACTTCTGACCTCTGACCTCTGTCTTCTGACCTCTGTCTTCTGTTACCGCATTACCTTCTTGATCACTCCCAGTATCTGATCCGGCTTGAAGGGCTTGACAATCCAACCTGTTGCCCCAGCCTTCTTGCCTTCATTTTTTTTTGACTCCTCTGACTCGGTGGTGAGCATGACTATGGGCAGGAACTTGTAATCCGAGTTTGAGCGCACCTGTTTGATAAGCTCTATACCGTCCATATTGGGCATATTAAGATCGGTAATTATCATGTCCACCTGCCCTTGCAACTTGCTCAAAGCATCCTTGCCGTCGCTGGCTTCTACGACATCGTATCCGGCATCGCTCAGTGTAAACTTAACCATTTGCCGTACACTGGAGGAGTCGTCTACAGTCATGATGGTCTTACTCATACTCGCTGACCTCCTTTAAAATACAAGACTGGGTGCAGCACTGCGAACAACTATAGTACAGGCCGATCCTTTTGACTAAATCGACGATATTTTCTGGGATATTAGAGATGGATACTATATTTGTTCCCTGGGATTCTGCCTTTTTTGATACTGCGCAGATAAGTTGGATAAAAGTAAGATCGCACTCGGTT
>CAJXKR010000155.1 GCA_913055815.1 uncultured Desulfohalobiaceae bacterium
TGCTCATAATTTTCTCCTATATTCTACTTGGATAACCGTTTACAAGTTCGAAGTTTACAGATTCGATTTCAAAACTTTCTTTATGCATACCGGAATATTTCGGTCAAATTAAGGGTTAAGAGGATTTCAAAATTTTGCAGCTTTGATGTAGATGGGCGAGTTTAGTCCAAACACTAATTAGAAGCCACTTTGAGCTGTTCAAACCCCACCCATGCCTTTTTGTTGTAAATCCGAACCACTTTTACCCTTTTCAACTCTTTCCTTTTAGTCAAATCCCCCCATATTCTACTTAAGAATCGGCAATTGGCATTGATTTCTTCTCTGCCCAACTTTAGCAAAATATCAAAATCCCGCAGGAACAATTCCACCAATTCCTGGGAGACAAAATTAACCCATGAAATCTTTGCAGTACTGAAAGGCAACCTTTTTTGTTGCAGTTGTCCTGTCAATTTTTGCAAATCATTCTTCACTTCCTTATTTCTGTCGTCGAAATACAACAAGGGAAGGGAAACCAAGTCTTTTGCAGTAACAGGTGCTATAATCCCTCCAGTCCTGTTTGCATAATAAATCCTATCCTTTTTGCGGGTCCAGAAAACCGGCTTTTTTTCATTTATACCAATAAAAAAGCTGTCCGGTAACTTCCTTTTAACAGAGACGTCCTTGATCCACGCAAGTTGCATCAAATTGCTCTCTATATCACCTATACTTATTTTCAAGGCGTTTTGCCCCGGATGTAGTTTGGCCTTATTCAAAATTTCATTCTTTCCCAGACGATTATTGCCTTTGAGCCTTATAGTGTCTATTCCGAAATAGGAAGTACTGGTAAGCCAGCTATAGCCCTCCAGTAGTCCCCAACTCAAAAAGGCCAAAAAAAACAACAAAATGGACACCCCCAAAATACTCCCCATTATGCCTCGAAAAACTGCAAGTAATTTGAACTTGTCTCTCCCGGTGTTCTTATATTTATTCTTTTGTCTCACTATCTCACCGTAAAATTGCCTTAAACCAAATACTGCAAGTATAACTCCAATCCCCACCCGATCCCGGTTCGGCTATATATCCCGGGAATACTGACCTTGCACAACCTTGACTTCAGTCTGCAAATCCATGTGAAACCTGTTATAAACCCTTTCCCTGGCCAAGCTGATAAGTTCGAATGCTTCTGCGCTCTTGCCGTTACCTATATTGATCATAAAATTGGCATGCAGTTCAGAGAAGGCCACACCACCGCAAACGTGCCCCTTGAGACCGCAACTGTCCAATAAATATCCGGCAGACATCTCCGGGTCGGGATTCTTGAATACACATCCGCAAGTATTCGATGTAACAGGCTGAGTAGTTTTTTTTCTGCGATAATTGTCTTTCATTGTTTTCAAAATTTCTCTTTTGTCCCGGAAGAAAAGCTCTAGTTCCACCCGGGTTATTATCCAGGAACTCCCCTTGATCCCGGGATCAAACTCCCTGTTCCCCAGCTGGATTGCATCCTTGTCCACCCATTCAAGACCGTGTTCCGGAGTCCATATCTGCACCCTTTTTATCATATTCCCTATTTCCCGACCGAAGGACCCGGCATTCATGGCAATTGCTCCGCCCAAACATCCTGGTATGCCAACCAGGCCTTCCAGGCCCGAGATTCCCTTTCTCTGCAGCCAACTCAAAAAAACCGGCAACCTGCAACCGGTGGCTGCAAGGGCTTTTACCCTGTTTTCATCCAACTCCTCAACTTCCACTAGCCTTTGCCTGCAGTCCTTGATCAAAAGCAGGGGCAAGTTCCCGTCTTGCACCAACAAATTGCTTCCGTGACCTATAACCAGGGGATTTAAGCCCTCCTGCTCCATCCAGCCGGGAATTTTTTCCCAGTCAATTTCCTGATCTATCCTTAATTCAAGTTGGGCCCTACCTCCCATTTTCAAGGTAGTTCTATCTTTCATCTCCGGGTTGGCAACTATTTGCATGCTGTTAACACCAAACAATAAACTTTAACCAGAAGTATCATTAATATAGGATTCTCCCAGCTTATAAACATTACCTGCACCCAATGTGAGCAAAACATCTCCTGGAGCTACTTTTTGCTTCAAGACCTGGAGGCAATTGTCCAGATCAGAACAATAGCCAGTGCTCACTTTACTTACCTGTTTAATTCCCTGGGAGAGATTGAAACCGTTAACTCCGGGTATAGGGTCTTCTCCAGCAGGGTATACATCTGTAATCAGGATTTCATCCGCTTCATTGAAAGCCCTGC
Source organism: uncultured Desulfohalobiaceae bacterium (assembly GCA_913055815.1). Lineage (GTDB taxonomy): Bacteria > Desulfobacterota > Desulfovibrionia > Desulfovibrionales > Desulfothermaceae > CAJXKR01. The sequence continues at coordinate 2,243 of CAJXKR010000155.1, forward strand.
AGAACTCTCCGAACAAGGACTGGGTGCGACTGAACCTGTGGGGCTGAAAAACCACAAAGACCCTTTTTTCAGGATACATCTCCTTGACTGTCTTAATGGTAACTTCCAGTTCCCTGGGATGATGACCGTAATCGTCAATAACCGGAACACCGGCCCCTTCACCCTTGTATTCCAATCTGCGGCTCACCCCGCCAAAACTGTCCAATCCCTTCAAGATCTCTTCTTTGGACATCCCGACCTGCAAACAAAGCCCTATCACCGCCAAGGCGTTTAAAACATTGTGGGTCCCGGGCAGGGAAATTTCGATATCAGCCCAGGGGATTTCGTTGTAAAACACCCTGAATTCTGTTTTCATACCGGAATCAATAATCTGTGCCTGCAGATCGTTATCCGGATTAAAACCGTAGGTAAATACGCTTCTTTTCACCCTGGACTGCAAACGCCTCAATTTGGAGTCGTCGCCGCAAACTACGTTCACCCCGTAAAAAGGGATCTTGTTCAGAAATTCAACAAATGTATCCTCAATAGCTTGCAGATCTGTATAATAATCCAAATGATCGGCATCTATATTGGTCACTATACTCATTATAGGCAAGAGGCAAAGGAACGACCCGTCCGATTCGTCCGCTTCCGCGATAAGATAGTCCCCCTGCCCCATCAAGGCATTACTTCCGTAACTGTTCAATCTACCGCCGATAATGACAGTTGGATCCATTCCCGCTTCCTTGAACACGGTGCCCAGTAGTGATGTGGTTGTCGTCTTGCCGTGGGTTCCAGCCACTGCTATTCCGGTTTTCAGGCGCATCAACTCCGCCAGCATCTCTGCTCTTGGTATAACCGGAACACCGTTATCAAATGCCATTTGCACTTCCGAATTTTCCGGACCTATGGCTGTGGATTTTACCACTACTTCCGCATCTCCCACGTTTTCCGGCCAATGTTCCTGATATATTGTCGCTCCCAGGGAGACCAGGCGGTCAATCGCCTCATTTTGCGCTCGGTCGGAACCGGAGACCTGGTAGCCCAGGTTAAGCAGCACCTCCGCAATACCGCTCATTCCGGATCCTCCTATTCCCACCATGTGTATTTTTCTAATCTTGGACTTCATAGTTGCAATTCTTGTTATCTGTTTATGATCCAACCTCAAGGTATCTGAATTCCGTGGATTCCCTTTTCCCCCGACTAATGGCTGCTGTCTTTCTCCCTCTTTCCTATTTCATCTTTTATCTATCTTCTGTCTCTATCATCTGCACTCTGCCATCTGTCTTCAGTAATACTTTCCAATTCATCCACTATTTTCCGCGCTGCTCCCGGACTGCCCAATTGCTTAGCAGCCGCACCCATATCCTGCAATTTTTGAGGAACTGCCAATAAATCCATTACCACCCGACCCAGATTTATATCCTGTAAATAGCTTTGTTCCAGCACTATAGCTGCCCCTGCCTCTTCCAGGCGTTTGGCATTGGTTAGCTGGTGGCTCTGTATTGCATAGGGATAGGGAATCAAAACACTTGGTCTTCCGGCCGTTGTCAATTCCGCAACTGTGGAAGCACCCGCTCTGCAGACTACCAAATCCGCCCAGTCAAAAAGAGACCCCATATCTTCAATAAATGCATATACTTCCTCAGGCATCCCCTTTTCCCTGTAGGCCTCCAGCACTCTATCCACGTCCTGTTCACCCGCCTGATGTACAATTTGTACCTTGCCTGACTTGAATTCCGGCAAGGATTCGATTATCGCATCATTCAAGGCCCTTGCTCCCTGGCTTCCGCCAAGCACCAAGACCCTTCCCGCTGTATCCTGCAGATATTCTTTTTCTTTTTCCCTGATCTCCTCGAATTTGCTGCGAACCGGGTTACCGGTTAGCATTGCTTTACTTGCATCGAAAAACCCCTCCTCGTCCGGAAAAGACAAGAACACCCTGTCTACCCGGCTACCCAAAAACTTGTTCGTGACCCCGGGTTTGCTGTTTTGTTCATGAACAGCCGAGGGTATTTTTTTCAGACTTGCCAGGAGAACCGGGACAAAACCTGCGTAACTCCCAAAGCCGATAACTACTTCCGGCCCGAATTTACGGTAAATGGATAGGCACCTGAAGATGCTCTTGCTCAACCAAAATACCGTACGCAAGGAACGCATACCCTTTCCCAGGACTCCCTTTGCAGGCAAACCAATAAACTCCACTCCCGCCCTTTCAGCCATCTCCTTTTCCGGTCCCTTTTCTCCACCCAGGAAAAGGATCTTAATAAACGGAAAACGCTTCTGGAGCTCTTCAATCACAGCCAAAGCCGGCAATATATGACCACCCGTTCCTCCGGTACACACAACAGCTCTTCTGATTATCAATTCCTTCTCCAACTCACTTTTTATTCAGCCTGGATACTACCGGACTGGTTTTTACATTCTCCCGGCCTGCAATATTCAATATAAGTCCCACACTGAAAGACATCATGATCATATTGGAACCACCGTAACTTATAAAAGGCATGGGTTGTCCCTTTGGGGGCACGGCACCCAGGGCTACTGCTATATTCAACAGACCACCCAAAACAATGTTCAAAGCGAGTCCCAAGATAGTGAATCTATCCTGGAGTTCATACCTCTCAAAGGCGTTCTTGAAACACCTGAAAACTATTACCGCCAAGCAGAGCAGCACTAAAGACACTCCCACAAACCCCATTTCTTCTCCCAGCACCGCAAGTATGAAATCAGTGTGCGCCTCCGGGAGATAAAACAACTTCTGCTTGCCAGCGCCCAAGCCTTTTCCGAACACTCCCCCGGCGCCCAGACCGTAAAATGACTGCACCACTTGATATCCCACATCCTTTGCGTGCTCAAAGGGCTCCAAAAAGGCCATCCATCTTTGCAGCCGATATGGAGATTCCCTGATCATCAAGGCACCCACTCCGGTACAAAGGAGCGCGGAACTCAACAAGTAAACAAGTCTAGTTCCTCCAACCAGACTCATGAAAAAAAGCATTGCTGTTAAAAATACTGCTCCACCGAAGTCCGGCTGCAAGATCAAAATCAGGGCTATCGTCCCTGTAACCAAAACCGGAGGCAGGAAACCAACACTGAAGGTCTTGACCTTGTCCTGCTTATGGCTGAAAAAGTAGGCCAAATACAACACCAGGGCCACCTTGGCAAATTCCAGGGGTTGAAATGTAGCCAGGCCAAAATACAGCCAGCGACTCGCTCCGCCGGCAGATATTCCCAAGGGAGTGAGGGTCAGCAGCAAGAGTATCAGGGCTGCTAACAACCAGAGATAAACGGTCTTGTAAAAGAACTTCACCGGCATCTTATAGGTGATGTATATGACCACCAAGCCAAGAATCGTGTATATGCCTTGCTTTTTGAAAAAGTAATAGTGGTCCCCGTAGGCCCGCTCTGCCATGATACCGCTTGAACTCATAACCATAAGCAATCCCAGGGCCATCATGATTAGCACAGCTCCCAACAAATAATAATCCAGTCCGGATCTATCCTTTTTGGGTGCAGTATTATTTTCCATAGCTTTTCCGGTTCAGCTGCTTGATAGTGCTTGGGCGAAAATTCACCCATCTACATCAAAACTGCAAAATTTTAAAATCCTTATGTATTAATATACACTGCGGTTTCAAATTTTTTCTCCTTGTATATGGCCAAATTCAGCTCCAATCACAGTTTTCGGTCAGGCACTTGATAATAAACATTCGTCCAGTTCCAGGACTTCCTTTTGAAAAGCCTCGCCCCGTTCCTTATAACTGCCGAAGAGATCGAAACTGGAAGTAGCAGGGGACAGCAGCACTACATCCCCCGGCCTTGCCGCTTTGCTGATTTCACGTATCGCTTCCTGCAGTGTGGTTTTCCAAAAAACCGGAGCACAATCCTTCCAGGCCTCTTGAAACAAGTTTCTACTGTCTCCAAACAGTCCGATCATCCGCACTTTTTCCTTTATCAACCCGCTAAGGCTCGAGGGATCTCCACCTTTGAATATTCCACCAGCCAACAACAAGACCGGCCTGTCCAAGCTATCCAAGGCGGCCCTCATCGCCTCCAGGGTCGTGGCCTTGGAATCGTCCACAAACAGCACTCCGGATTTTTCACATACTTGCTGCAACCGGTGCGGATTGGGTTGGAAATCCTGTATGGCACTTTCCACTTCCTGTTCTGTTATCCCCCATCTGTTACAGACCAGGGAGGCTGCTTGAATGTTCCCCCGGTTGTGAGGTCCGATCAGACCCGGACAGTTCCAATCCTTTTTATGGTCAAAATATTTCTTTTCCGCCAAAATGCTGGTTTCGCGCTCTATAACCCCTTGCATGTGGGCAGGGAGAATAGCCAGATCACCTTGTTTTTGATTCTTGAACAACCTGATTTTGCTTTGGAAATAATCCTGCATATCAGTATGGTAATCCAAATGATTGGGGGAAACGTTCAACAAAACAGCTACCTGGGGACAAAAGTCTTGAATAAGTTCCAGTTGGAAGCTGCTTACTTCCAACACAATTATGTCCGCCTTTTGTTCCGAGAGCACATATTCTGATAATGGTACCCCTATGTTCCCTCCTAAAAAGACATTGTAACCCCTGTTGCGCAAAACATGGTCTATCAGCCTGACAGTGGTTGTCTTGCCATTTGTTCCGGTGACACCGACAATCTGGGAATCGATGAACCAATAAGCAAATTCCAGTTCCGAGTACATCGGTATTTTATTTTCCCCTGGCAACAAATCCCTGATCTGTCCTGGAGGAATTCCGGGGCTCAAAATCACCATGTCACAGTTTTCAAATTGCTCCGGGCTGTGCTCGCCGTAAAGTATATCTATGCCATTATCTTCCAACCAAGTTGCCTTATCCGCCTTTACTGCTCCTGGATCACTTTCCAGAATCCGGACCTTGGCGTCCTTGTGGGATGCCAATTTGGCAGCCGCTAGGCCCGAAATCCCGGCACCCACTATGGCTATGCCCTTTCCCTGCAGTATATTTTCTTCTGTTGCAGTTCTCATTATTTATCTCTCCTCCGGGCTGATAGCCATTTCCAGGGCAAGGGGCAATATCTTCCCGGAATCAAAAATTCTAAAACCCATTATGCCAGCTGCACAAGGAGTTCCCAATCCCTTTGCACGGTAATTTTATTCTCAATAAAATATTCTTTGTTATCAATAATTTATCTTTTTGCTCCAGTTTTGCTTTGAAAATAAATAACTCTTTAAACGCTTAATGTTTGAATTTTTATGAACTCTT
>CAJXKR010000156.1 GCA_913055815.1 uncultured Desulfohalobiaceae bacterium
ATAGCGGCATTGGAATTAAAATGCTGCCATTTGGCGTCTTTGCAGTATACATCCCCTTGTTCCGGCCAAAGCTGCTTGTTGAAATACTCCAGGAGATTGTTGCTCTGTTCCACCAGGGCCATGGCTATATCTGCATTGACTTCCGCCTGCTTATTGCACTCTGCTTCCAGTATGTTCAATCCTTCTAGGGTGTTGGAAATCTTTTCCTGTTCTTCTTCAGGGAACAGGTGCAAGATATCAGAGACCCGATTCTCGGGAGAACCCAAACTGCTCACACCAAGATGGACTTCCTCCCTCTCCTTTACTAGCTGCCTAAGCAATTCCTGAATGGAGAGCTCGTGGGTTGCCAACTCCCCACTGTCGTCATTTTCCACCATCTGGGTGTGCTCCTCCTGAAGCAACTCCTGCAACAACTGCAAGCCCTGATGCTGTCTGAACAAGCTTTTGGATATCCTTTGTAAAATATCCATCTTTCCCCCTGATTTTTTATATCAAAATTTGATTAAAGTTTTCTTCTTCTAATCCTTTATCGACGGTTTTTGCAAAAGCTTTAAAAAGCAAGTCCTGCCAATATCGCCTTTTCTCTTACCCCTTATATTCCGGAACCAAACCTTCTTCCCTCTTCATTCTTTACTTTTTCTTATTGCTTTCAGCTTCCAAATTCTTCCTTCTTGCTTTCAACTTTTAGCTTTCAGCTTTTAGCTCTTCTTGCTTTCAGCTTCTTATACATTCTTTCCTATACTCAAACCTGCCAACAGCCTTTGCCGTATCTGCTTTGGGTCCCAGGCCTGGGTTCCCTGCCTTAGTTCAAAGTGCAGATGCGGTCCCGTACTTCTGCCGCTATCACCCACTTTGGCAACAGTCTCTCCCTGGTTCACCCTGTCTCCTTCCTTGACCTGGTTGTCACTGTTGTGGGCATATATACTCTCCCAGCCATTTGGATGCTCCACAATCACGGTTTTACCATAACCTTCCTTTTCACCGGCAAAACTTACTTCACCCGGCCAGCAGGCCTGAACCGAATCCCCGGAAGAAGCTGCAAAATCCACACCCGAATGCCAAGCCCTTTCACCGGTAAAGGGATCATCCCTCCAACCGAAGTCCGAACTTATTTCCGAATCAAGCGGCATTTTTATATCCGGCAGTTCAGATGAGCCAGCCGAGAAATAATTCCCCTGCCTGCCTGGATTCACTTCTTTTTCCTGCTGCCGGGAAGGATCCTTGTCAACTCCATTCTTCTGGTTTGCCGGACCATTTTGTTGTATTATCTCCCTGGCCAATGCCTCTACCTTCTGATCCACCGTTTTTATCAACGCATTACGGGAAGGACCAGATGCACTATCTCCTTGTGCAGGGGATCCATTCCGGGATTTCAAATCGCTACCTGCATTTCCAACACCCTCGGTTCCAGTTTCCTGCTGTACTTCCCTGGCTTCCGAAGCGATTTTTTTATCTCCGCCTGTGGCATCACCCCCTGAAAAGGTGCTGTTACTGGCAGTTTCCAGACTGGTCTGCAGTTGATTGTACAAGAACTTACTCAAACCGATTCCGCCCTGTTCAGCCATTTTGGCTGCAAACTTCTGATCGAACATGGACATGTACTTTTTCTGGACCCTGCTGTCGAACATCCCGTCTTCCGGGAGCGTTTCCCGCATCTTTTTCCAGAGCTTTTTTATAAACAGGGTTTCAAACATATTGCAGGCCTCTTTTAAGCCCTGCTTGTTCTCATCGTTTTTTTTAAGCTCCTGCGCAGTGTTCTGCAGTTTATTCAGTTGGTTCTGGGACTTGAGTTCATTTGCAGGATTCTGGTTTCTTATATCAAAGTCTTGGGGTGAATGCATTATTGGACCTCCAGTTCAGCGTGCAGCGCTCCTGCGGAATTCAAGGTTCTAAGAATGGAAACCAGGTCCCTGGGGGTTGCTCCTATGGCATTCAGTCCTTCCACCAATTCCTGGAGCTTTGCCCCTTCCATCATTGTCAGGCGCTTTTCCTCTTCTTCCACTTCTACCTCTGTCCTGGGCACTACAGCAGTTTCACCTTCACTGAAAGGAGCGGGCTGGGAAACCTCTGGTCTTTCTTCCACTCTTATCTTGAGATTTCCCTGTGCAACAGCTACCGGAGACAGGGTAACGTCGCTGCCCAAAACTATGGTACCGGTTTTTTCATCCACCACCACTTTCGCCTTTTTGTCCGGATTTATCTGTAGTTGTTCCAATTTGGCCATAAGGGGAATCAAATTGCCGGAAAATTTTGCAGGGACTTTTAGCTCCAGGCTGGCGCGGGTCTTGGGACTTGCGTAATTTCCTGAAAGCTTTCGGTTTATCGCTTCCACCACCCTCTGAGTAGTGGTAAATCCACCTACGTCCAAATCAATCTGGATCTTGTCCTGCTCATTGAACTCGTAGGGTATGGAACGCTCCACCACCGCACCCTGGGGTATGGTACCCACTGTTGTGAAATTGGTAGTTTCCTGGGCCGCCTGGCCGCCTGCAGAATATCCCCCCAAGGTCAGTGAGCCCTGGGCTATTGCATAGACTTTATCGTCCACTCCTTTCAAGGGGGTCATGAGTAAAACTCCCCCGCGCAGACTTTCCGCGTCTCCCACCGAGGAAACAGTCACATCCAGTTCTGAGCCCGGTTCCGCAGAGACAGGCAACTCAGCGGTTACCATAACTGCAGCCACGTTTTGGGGTTGTATATCATCCTTGTTAACTCTCACACCCATATTCTCCAACATATTGGTTATGGACTGGATGGTATAAGGCGATCCCCTCTGATCCCCGGTACCGGAAAGACCTACCACCAAACCGTAACCCACTAGTTGATTGGATCTGGCACCACTAAAACTGGCAATATTTTTCAAGCGAATTGCCTTCCCTGTGGACGGGGTGAAAAAAGCGCTTGAACATGCCAATAACAGTGCAAGACAAATCACCTTAAATAAAGACATCCCATACTTTTCCCTGGAATTTGCATTTCCCTTATTGAGGATTGCCTGGTTTTGCATATTGCTCACCCTGTGTATTCTATTGTTAATGCTGGTCTGGTATCAGTTAAAATGAAAAAGTTTTAGGGTTTTAAAGTTTTAAGTAAGAAGATGTTTTAGCAAAACTTTTCATGCTTCGTTGTGCCCAGCAGGGCAATGAAAAAGTTTTAGGGTTTTAGGGTTTTAAAGTTTTAAGTAAGAGGATGTTTTAGCAAAACTTTTCATGCTTCGTTGTGCCCAGCAGGGCATGGGAGTTAACAGTTATCGGTTATCAAAGAAGTTGTTTGTGTAAGTTGTCTCGACTAGGAAGTAGCGAGAAAACCCTAAAACCTCCTGCAATTTTTTGCAGGCACATCCTAAAATGGCCAGACATTATCTATGATCCGGGTCATCCATCCGGGTGACTGCTTGTCCGCAAGCACTCCCCTTCCGAAGTACTGGATATCCGCATCTGCAATACTTGTGGAAGAGATGGAGTTATTGGGCCCGATATCCCTTGATCTCACCAGACCACTCACCCTTATGATCTGAGTTTCGTCGTTCACCTGTGTCTCGCTTTTTCCCTCTATCTGCATCAGTCCGTTGGGCATAACCTTGACCACTCTCGCAGCCACAGTGGCTGTTACATCTGTGGACCTGGAGGTACTGGCATCATTGTCAAATTCAGTAGTGGACTGTGCCCCGATAGCCGGAGAGGCCCCAAGTGCGCCTAGGGCGTCAAGCAATTGGTCCTGTCCCAAAAAATTATCCACTCCCACATTCACACTTGACTCCTTGTCCGCAGTGGTTTCCGCCTCACTAGAAGCACTCGCACTCTCCATCACTCGTACTTGCACTATATCACCCACCCTGCTTGCCCTGTTGTCAGAAAACAGGTATCCCGCCTTTGCAGGCTGAAAAAGGGACCCCTTGTTTTCCCTTTCTGATACATCCTGTGTTTTTGGAGGTTCAATATCCGGCATGGGAGTAGCTTGCTTGTGCCTGGATGCGCATCCAGAACCCAAGACCAGCAGCAAACACAATAACAAACCCCAAATCCGCGTTTTTGTTTTTGATTTTAACATAATTAAACCCTTATTTTTCTTGTTCATGCTTATCCATCACTGTTTTCTTATTTATCTCTATCTAATCTCCAGTCCCAATCTCTTGCATCATTCAGTCTCAAGCTCCTAGTACTATCTAGTTTTCATCCGGAAATTGCCCTTTTCCGGATGGGAACTATCCAGTGCCTGAGCGAAAACCTTGATTGGACGTAAACTTGCCCAGATACAAGGAACAAAAGATTTTGAAACCGCAGTGTATATTAATACATGAGGATTTCAAAATTTTGCAGCGACGAAGTAGATGGGTGAGTTTTCGTCCAATCACTATCTAACTACCACCGTGTTTTTGTCCCTGACCTTTGCCCGAATCCTTTTATCACTCCGCAGGTTCCTAACCAGCATGGAATCTCCTTTACTCCCTTCTTCCAACGCCTTTGCAGGTACTTCCAAACGAATAGTATCCCCGCGATACAAGAGATTCACGCCCTCTCCCTTGCAAATCAAGGGTAATGGTTCCAGGATCCTGTCATATAACACACTCCCTGCGCCTATGGACTTTTTCAGTCTCCAGGGTCCGCCATCCTCATCCGGATCCCATATTTCGTAGGGCAAATAAGCAAGATTCTTGCGCTCAGTAGTTATCTTTTCCGGATCCAGGCTCTCGTGTCTCTGAATGGGTCTTGCCGCACAGGGGACCTCCTTCCACACGTCCAAAAATACGCTCCCTGCAAATCTCTTTGCCACACTGTCCCTTGCAGTCAGCATTTTTATTCTTACTGTATTGCGTCCAGCAGACAACCGGGAATCCAGGGACATTTCCAATCTTTGGCCTGCCTTGTCCAGACATATATGTTCCGGGAGCCTGTAGTCCCGCAACTTGACCTCTGCATCCAAATTTCGTGTCCCTGAATCTACCAATTTCCGTATCCTTTTTTTCAAATCGCTTTTGCTGAAGATCCTGCCGCCGTTTTGCACAACCAGCTTCTGAGGCAACCGGATCAAACCGGCAATATCCTGCAACCGCCTGGAGAGTATCTTGTCCAAACGATTGCGGTAGAAGATCTTCTTGTTCCCTTTATTAGGTGTCCTGGTTAATGTAGAATTGGCAATATCCTTCCACAAGGGATTGTCATACCCCTCCAGGGTCCTGGCAATTTCCCGGAGTTGAATATATTCACCCTGCACCACCGCTGTCTTTTTCACCTCAATCTGCCATTCTCCTGCAGATACCTGCAAAGGGCACCCCAACAGGACTATGCTCCCAAGCAGCACCCACAATTTCATTTTATGCCCAATCTTTCCATTCATTACTTCAATCCAAGTATTGATTTACCAAGCCAATTCTATAGTTTCCAGTTTCCAGCCTCTAGTTTCTAGTATCTAGAACTAGCGTATCAAGCGATTTGCTGTCTGCAGCATCTGATCCGAAGTACTTATGGCCTTGGAATTGGTCTCAAAAGACCTTTGCGCCATGATCATATCCACCATTTCCTCTACCAGTTCCACATTGGATTTTTCCAGGAACCCCTGCTTCAAGGTGCCCGCATTCTCAGTGCCAGGCACCAATTGCTGGGCTGGCCCCGAGGCCTCGGTTTCCCGGACCATATTGTTTCCCACACTGTTCAAGCCCGCGGGATTGGCAAACACATATACCGGAATATCCGCTCCGGCCACTTCCTCTCCTGCATCGTTCATAGCGGCTATATGGCCGTCCCCTGACACGCTGATATTAGTTGTTTCCGGAGGCACAGTGAATGGAGGCTGCAACGGGTGCCCGTCTGAAGTTACCACTTGTCCGTTTTGGTCCAGTTTGAAGTTCCCTGCCCGGGTATAGTGCAACTCCCCGTTTACCTCCACTTGAAAGAAGCCATCACCCTGAATGGCTATATCCATCGGATTCCCGGTGTTCTGGAAATCCCCCTGCTCGTAGAACTTGTGCACGGAACCGGGACCAACACCCATCCCCACCTGTATTCCGGTGGGAGTCCTGCCTCCACCCTGGTTCCTGTTCCCGGCGATATTCAAGGTCTGATACATCAAATCCTCGAATTCCGCCCTGCTCTTCTTGAAGGCAGTGGTATTCACATTGGCCAGGTTATTGGAGATAGTATCGATATTCAATTGCTGGGCCATCATCCCGGAAGCCGCGGTCCATAGTGAACGCATCATAATTATTTTCTCCTTTAGACGCTTTTTAAAATCTGGTTTTATCCCTTTGTCGGACATTAATACCAAAAACCCATTATGTTATTCCAAGAAAATACACTTACATTAAACCTTCCCTGAATACTTTAAGCTGCTCTTGCACTTACACTATTCACCTTTTCAAACAGTTAAGGATTTCCCACCTTATCTATTAATTGAGAGTCGCTTTCATTACTCGAAGTCATCACCTTTTGACAGGCTTGAAAGGTGCGCATGGTCTCGATCATACGCACCATTTCGTCAACTATCTGTACATTGGATTCTTCCAGAAAACCTTGCTTTACGCGGGCATTTTGCGCCGGCACTTCCCTGGCCTCCGCGTCTTCTTTAAGCTGCAGGAGGTTCTCACCCCTTTTCTCCAGGGCATCCAAATCGCTGACGGTCCTGACAGAAATTTGATCCACCATATTTTCGTTCACCGTAATGCCGCCAGTGGCATTAACATCGATCTTACCCCCGCTATCTATCTGTATGGGACCACCTTCCCCCATTAGCCTGTATCCGCTGGTATTGACCAAGTAACCCTGGGAATTCAAACTGAAAGCCCCGTTGCGGGTAAAAAATTCCCCATCCGGAGTTTGCACCTTGAAAAATCCCTCTCCTTGGATGGCCAAATCCAATGAATTACCGGTTTTTCTCATTCCGCCCTGGGAAAAATCTATGCTGGATTCGCTGATCCTGGGCTGGGTCATTTCATCTGACTCCGGCCATCTGACCCCTCCTTTAAGTGCAGGATTGGGGTCTGCAAGATCATGCGCATAGTGGTTGAAACTGTCTTCGAACGCCAGTTTATTCTGTTTGAAACCCGCTGTGTTCACGTTCGACAAATTATTGGATATAATATTGAGTCTGTTTTGCTGGGTCAGTGCACCAAAGACTCCGTTGTAAACACTATCCTGCATAGGAAATAAACTCCTTATTAGATTCTTTTAATGTTTTTATGCAAAATCCAGACCACTGATTACAGTTATCCCTTGAAGCCATGACCACTGCAAGGGTGGCCAATTTTCTTGTTATGCGGGAATCAATAATCCACTATTCTTTTTAGCATTTTTTTTTCCAAAAACCGGGATCAGTGAAAAATCTCATTACTGCCTTGACAATAAGGATTTAAATATTCATAATACAAAAACTAGTTAAGCGGGTGTAACTCAGCTGGTAGAGTACAAGCTTCCCAAGCTTGATGTCGCGGGTTCGAGCCCCGTCACCCGCT
>CAJXKR010000157.1 GCA_913055815.1 uncultured Desulfohalobiaceae bacterium
TATACTTGTAACTCTTTCCCTTCACTTTATCTGCCGGATACTTGTCCTCGTTCTTGTCGATCTTTGCATGTGTGGCCTTCATAGGATCTATTCCCAGTTTGTCTGAAAGCAGGAGGATGTAGATGAGTATATCCGCTATTTCCTCGGAAATGGATTCAGTCTTTTCCGGGGAAAGCTCCTGGTCTTCGGTACTCCACTGGAAGTGTTCCAGTAGTTCCGCTGCTTCGATGGAGACTGACAAGGCGAGGTTCTTGGCGGTGTGGAACTGGTTCCAGTCGCGCTCGTCGCGGAATTTGACCAGCCGGTCAACAAGGTCTTGCAGATGCGGGTCCATATGGAACCCCTTTTAGCAGGTAATTTTATTAGGTACCTTGATAGATAATGGTTGTTTATAACTTCTTGAATGTATTAATCATATCTATATAAAATCAAGGAAATGTCAACAAGTCGTTACCTATACAGAGAGCCATTCATTCAGAAATATCACCACTTGCTACTTGACAAGGCACTGCCTGAAGAATATATTAAGAGTAATCCAGTTAACTGGAGGTGGAAGGCGAAAGCCTTCGGGGCCCAAACGGGCCTTTTTTTATGGTAACCATTTCCTTCCCCATCCTTCAATATATCCATCAGCACGGTTGATATACTTTTTTTCTTCCAAGATGCCAGCGATTTCACCACCAAAATTTTCAGGAAGCTTTTGTTTGTTTTTTCTTGCCTGTGCCGCTTTAAAAGCTGGATGAGCTATCAAGTCAGCCAACTGTAACCCAGCTATATTATTTGATTTGGGCTTGACCTTCAATTGTTTACTTGTGAGAAAAGCAGAAATCTTGTTGGGATGGATATAATCAGTACCGTATTCATATACATTCCGAAAAGAATCCTTTAATCTCCTATCTTCTTTCCCTCCCCTGGATTCGGCCATTACATCCCCAACACAATCATTTTTTTCAAGCCAGAGAACAAAACGTTCGACCAAGACTGCCAAGCAATAATGATAGGGGTCGTATCTCCAGACCTTATAACGCTGATTGAGTTCCAATTTGTCAATCACAACAGTTAAAACCGCATAATCTGTCTCATTGATTATATTCAATATCTTTGAGTTAAATTTTTCTTCTATTTCAGGATCAGATAAAATTGAAAATGGATGTTTTTTATTAATCAATTCCTTTCTATGCAAAATGATCGGTTCGTCAGGGTGGGAATCAAAAAAATCCAGCTTAAGAGATTCAATTCTTGGGAAAAATGTATTTCTGACATAATCCAATTCCAGGATAACACCGGTAAGACTCAAATAGCGGTGATTAGGGTTTTCAGAAGAGCTGAGATCAGAATTGCCAACTTCGTCAATGTAGAGTCTGTACTTCATATTTGTCGTAAAATTTATTTACAAGGATATACTATGTTGTTTATCAAGTAGTGAAAACCCACTTCTTTGACTTGACTTGTGTAAAGAATGCTTAGTGTTCCAGTTGTGGAATTTGATTCTGATATGTTTAGCAAGGACGGTAAGATAAAGTCAATATGAAGTATAAAAAAAGGGAAAATTTGGAGTAGATGCCCAAATGACTCCTTGAAACTCTTTAGAGGAGGATTGACAGCCAAATCCGGAAAAGATATCAATATATTATATTGAATTGCCTGGAAAAAAGTAAAAGGGAAGGCTGTTACGATGGAAGAAAGATGGATTGCCGGTTTTTGGCGGCGGATCGGAGCGTTGATAGTCGATGGCTTGGTTCTCGGATTCGCGGGCTTTGTTCTGGGACTGGCACTGGAGGAAACCTTTATTCAACTCGGGGGCTGGGGTAGGTTGATCGGTTTCGCCATTGCTTTGCTATACTTCGGGATCATGAACAGTTCGGTTACTGGAGGGCAGACCATTGGTAAGAAACTGTTGAATGTCAGGGTGGTAAATGCTTCCAACCATACAATCAACCTGGCCAGGTCTTTTGCCAGGTACACGATACTCGGACTGCCGTTCTTTCTCAATGGTGTACCTTTTATCAACGAGGCAACAATGCCCTACTTGATTTATCCCGTCTCATTAATAGTATTCGGTGGATTGATCTCCATACCGTATTTATATATTTTCAACAGAGTTACCCGGCAATCCCTGCACGACTTGGTGGTAGGGACCTATGTGGTCAATTCCGGATCATCCAAACAGGATGTGGGGATATTCTGGAAGCCGCATTTAATTGTCGTGGCTATTGTATTTGCACTCTCGGCCACTATTCCGGCATTTACTGCAAAATTGGCTGATAACGGACGATTCAGGGACCTGCAAGCCACACAACAAGCCATAAGCAACAAATCTGCAGTCAATTTCGCAGATCTAACAGACGGTTCAAGCACGTTTAACCCTGTCGGTAAAGAGGCAAAAACCCGGTCCTTTGTCAATGTCCAGGCATTCCTTTTGGAGAACAAGATAAAAGACTCCCGGCTAGCCAGGAACCTGGCTGAAATAGTTGTTGTTACTTATGCAGACCCCAAGAGCAGGGATGTTATAAATATCACCCTGACCTATGGTTACGATATTGGTATCTGGTCGCGCTGGTCATATCAAACGCATTCCTTCGACCCTGCAAAGCTGACCGGGGGAAGGGAAGTGTAAGGCAAAAGTCCGGAAGAGGGGAGTCTAATCACAACATGGACGGAGTAGGAATCTGCAGTTTACTTACAGTAGGAATAAGTTCAAAATCTTTGTCCTTGTGGAGTAAAGCAATCCCCTGCTCTATGGCAGCTTGTGCGATTAAGCAATCAATTGTTTTTGGGATTGTTGTTCCGTGTTTTCTTCATAATCGATAATGATAAGCGGCTTTGGTATGTGATTCAGGACTGCTCAATCCCGGGATCGGAAAAGCCTGCAAGTGGTTCTTTGCTGTCTCGAAATCCTTGTCGGATTTAAAGGCTTGCAATATTTCCGTTAAGATAAGCTCAGAAATACAAACCTCAAAAAGGTGATATATGAGAATATGTTATATGTTGAACGTTATCCTTTTCCTTTCTCTTTTGTTTTTTCCTGCTGTAACTTCTGCTAGCCAGCAAAGCGATATTTCCGGGGGCAATTTCAATGACAGACCGGTCAAAATTGCTCTCCTTAACAATTTCCCGCCCTTTGCGTTTACGGTTAAACAAAAGCTTATGGGATTCACTTTTGACTATATCAATTTACTGGAAGACAAGACCGGGCTGGATTTGGAAATAGTAGAAGGTACATGGGAAGAAAACCTGGATAGGTTCAAGAACGGCGAAGTAGACATGATAACCGCAATATCGTATACAGAAGAACGCACTTCTTTTACCCGCTACACCGAGCCCTACTATATTATACCCACAGTGGTCTATACCCGGCAAGACAGCTTCACCTACCAAGGTGTTCAAGATTTAAAGGGTAAAACAGTGGGTATAGAAAGCGGGGTATTTTATAAAAAATATCTCGACAAATATCCTGATGTAGATATCAAGGAAGTAGAGGAAACTGATGAGCTCCTGAAACAACTATCATTTGACCAAATCGATGCTGTAATTACCAACATAAATATCGGTAATTACATGATAAAAAAACATATGCTGGAAAATGTGAACTTGGCAGGCAGGATCGATATTCCGGAAATCAAGGATGAAGACTTGCGCATTGGTGTTAGGCGCGAATTAACAAAGCTGCACTCTATTATCCAGGCAGGTATGAACCAAGTATCTCCCAGGGAATACAAAACCTTGCAAGACCGATGGGTAGGATTTACTCCAAGCGATATGCTTCAGGGTAGTCTACTGCCCAGGGAACAAAAATTGATTAAAAAATATAATCAAAAATACGGCGGTGTTAGATTAAGTTGCGGATCCAATTGGTTCCCTGTTGATTTCTTGGATGCCAACAATGCTCACAAGGGTATTGCTGTTGATATATTCAGTTCAATCGACCAAAAACAGGAAATTTCCTTTGTTTTTAGAAAAACGGAAAATTTCAAGGACAACTTGGCTGCGGTTGAAAAAGGGAAAGCAGACGTGATTCCTGCATTAGTCCCCACACCGGAATTAAAGCAAAAGTTTTCCTTTACCAAACCTTATCTTTCCCTCCCACTTGTTGTGGCCACAAGTAGAAAGGAGATCTTTATCAAGGACCTGAGTTCCTTAAAAAACAAGCAAATAGGTTATGTGGACAGGGGGATGTTGAGTTCAGTACTAAGCAAGAAATATCCCAATTTGAGTTTTACAGCTACTGATTCTGTACGAAAAGGATTACAAAGGATACAAAAGGAAAAAGACTATGCCTTTATTGGTACTGTTCCCACCATTACATATGCCATTCAAAAGCACGACTTTTACGATATTAAGATCTCTGGAACATTGCAGGAAAAATTACCTATTGCCGCTGCTGTCAAAAAAGGCGATACCACCCTGTTGAATGTAGTCCAAAAAGGATTGAGTTCCATCCCGCTTTCAAAAAGGGAAAGCATATTGAATAATTGGATATCGATCAGATTGGAGGAGAATGTAGATTATACAGTTGTCTGGTTAGTTACCGGGGGCGCTCTTTTTATCATATCTATTGTCATTTTATGGACCCGCAAAGTATACTTGTTTAATTCCCAACTCTCCGAGGCCTATCAACTACTGGAACAAAAGAATCAAGAGCTTGAAAATCTGTCAATAACAGACAAGCTTACAGGCTTGTTCAACCGGAGCAAGATCGAAGCAGAGCTAAAAAAAGAACAAATGCGTTTTGATCGGCTAGGTACCACCTTTTCAATTATAATATTCGATATAGATTGGTTTAAATCGATAAACGACACTTATGGCCATACAACCGGGGATAAAGCCTTACAAGATGTCGCCGACTTGATAAAAAACAGGGTCAGAAAAACCGATATAGCCGGCCGTTGGGGTGGAGAAGAATTTATTGTCATCTGTCCGGGAACAGGGACAAAAGGGGCTGAGACTGTCGCAGAAGATATCAGAAAAAATATTCAGGACCATTCCTTTGGTCTTGAGACAGGTGTGACCATCAGTGCAGGAATATCGACCTACACTGATCAACTCCGCAACATTGAAGAACTTGTGAACAGTGCCGATATGAATATGTACAGGGCCAAAGAACACAAAAACTGTGTATGCAGCCCTGGAAATGCACAAGAAGTATAGTTGTCAGTAGAGGGCTTGCAAGGAGTGCTCTAAATCAAGATTTGCAGGAGAAATACGATCCGGAGATAACGGAAATAGCGATATAGGGATCTCTTCGGGGGTGAAAGCACTAAAAAACCGCCCCCCTTATGCAGGAGGCGGTTTTCAACAGTCTGAGATAAAAATTCTTCAGCTATCTATTTGTTGGAAATCATCTATCCCCGCGGACGGGCTTCGTTGACTTTCAGGTGCCTGCCCTGAAACTCGTAGCCGTTCACGTCTTCAATAACCTTTTGCAGGTTATCGTTCTCATTGATTTCAACAAATCCAAAACCGCGGGATCTGCCGGTCTCACGATCGTAAATGATGTTAACCGATCTTACATCACAATAATTTTGAAACAGATCGTGAACTTCATCCTCTGTGGAATTAAACGGCAGATTACCAACATACATCTTCTTTTCCATAACTTCTTTTCTCCTAAAATTTAAATATATCCCTCTAGGGGATGTACAATATAAATAAGACCGAAATGAGTTCTTGTCAATCGGAAATTGAAAATAATTTGCACAAATTTGACATGCAAGATGTGATAACGTGGTTAGGTAAGAATAAAAACCCAAAGCCCATTATTCGACAATCATCTTTCATTCCCCGTATTCCGGCATGATCAACACCCGGGAGTGCCAGAACCACTCATCTCCTTCCCTGGAGGGTGCGGTGACTGTAAAAGTTGTCCTCCTGGAATCCAGCTCCCTGTCCGCCTGCACGCGAAGGAGCATGGAAGCGTTCTTTTCCCTGGCCTCGACTGTGCAGTTCCTCTCGCCGTCCAGGAAGCATTGCAGACCACCCGGATTCAGCCGGTTATTTTGCACGGCAAGGGTGAATTCGGGTTGTTTTTGATCCCGCAGCACCGGGTTTTGAGGATCTACCTCCGTCACTCCCAAGGGGTACATCCCTATCTTCTCCCTGAATTTTTCCATTTTCCCGTAGTATTGATTCATGGGGAATCTGGGCAGTGCGAATTGGTCGGATTTTTTGTGAATTACCCCGGATCGTTGGGCCATTGCTGCCCTGTAGCCTTGTTTACGCAGTATTCTCTGCATTCCCGGGCAATATTCACCAAAGGGATAGGCGTATAGTTCCACGGTTTTGTTCAGGTTTTCCCTGAAAAGCTGCTGTGACTTTTCCAGGTCCTGCTTGAACATTTTTATTCTCCTGTCCGGGTCGTAATTCACGAAATGGGAGTGGGAATGGGAATGATTCCCGATCTCAAAGCCCTTTTCCCTTAATGCTTGCAGTTCCTCCCAGGAAAGGTAGTTGTTGCCTCCCACGTGGCTGGTGGCTACGAAGATTGTGGCTTGGTAGCCGTATTTCTCCAACAGCGGCAGGGCATGGGTCTTGATGGACTTGTATCCGTCATCCATGGTCAGCACCGCAGTCTTCTCCGGAAGGGGTTTTGGGGAATGCAGGCGTTCCAGTGCTTTTCCCAGGGTCAGGACAGTATAATTGTTTTGCTTCAAATACTGGAGATGCTTTTCAAAGAGTTCGGTTGAAATGCTGGTGGAGGGGTACTGGGACTCCTGTCCGAATTTGTGGTAGATAAATCCTCTTATTTTGCCGCTTTTGTTTGCAGGGTCTTGGCTGGTAGCGCGTAGCGGAAACCAAAAGATTGCTATGCAAATCAAAATGGCCGGGATGGTAAATTTACTGCGCATAGGGATTCTCCGTTTTGAGTTAGTCCTGATTATACTAGGATATCTTGTGATAGTTTTGCAATTGTTTTTTGGGGATTGATCTATACCAGGATTGGGTTGGAAAGGCTCTCTATCCGGTATTTATGCACTCAAACACAATTTCCGGGCATTCTTCCCGGGCTGGATTTATCAGGGATATTTGCTCTGTTTTTTTGTTGACATATCCAAAATTGGTTTGTCTAATAAAATTATAACTAAGCGTAACAGGATTTATTTTTTTGATGATAACTGGATCCTTGAAAGTAGCTTTCATGGCTCTTCCACGCTAAATGTGGAATTTTGACAACCTCTACAGAGTGATCCGGTGCTTATATTATAACAAAAATAAGGAGGTATTCTCATGAATGATGAAAGCAAATGCCCGGTAACGGGCAAAACAAGTAAACCCGTAGCCGGTGGGGGCACCTCGAACCAGGACTGGTGGCCGAACCAGGTGAATCTCAAGATCCTGCGTCAGCACTCGAGCCTGAGCAATCCCATGGGCGAGGATTTCAA